>JAFGVF010000082.1 GCA_016938155.1 Candidatus Cloacimonadota bacterium | reverse complement strand
GGCTTGATTTGGGGTGAAGGTAAGGTAGATAAAGGTGCCTCCTTCCATTTCTCCATACCGAAATTTAATGCTAAGTAAATAAAAAAACGGGGAAATCCCCTTCTCTGAATCAAAGGAAAGAACAAGGAAAAAGTATTGAAAGATAGTACAATAGTTCTATTGCAAAAAGAGATTGACGAATTAAAAGAGAGAAACGGATTTTTACAGAAGAAACTGAAAAGATTCGCCCAAGCTTTTGAAAATTCATCAATTGGTAACTCAATTATTGACCTGAGTTTCAGGTTTATGTATCTTTCCTCATCAGCACTGACTCAACTTGGTTATACTAACGAAGAGCTATCACTTACTTCAATTCTTGATATTACCCATCCGGATGACATTGAGTTAACTAAATACCAGTACGACAAGATGTTGTCCGGTGAAGCTGACCATGTGAAGTTTGAGAAACGATACTTGAAGAAAAATGGTTCGATAGTCTGGGTAGGTGTCATAACAACCCTCCTGAGAAGCAGCACCGATGGGCAGCCTGTACATTTCCTCGAGCAGTTCGATGATATTTCGGCAAAAAAAGAAGCTGAGAGACTATTGGTTGAGAGTGAGTTAAAATATAAACTACTCTTTGATTCCATGCTTGATGGATTTGCTTATCACGAGATCATTCTGGATGATGATGGTGTTCCTGTTGATTATGTTTTTCTTACTGTTAATCATACCTTTGAGTTACTGACTGGACTGAAGAAAAATGAGATTGTGGGGAAGAGAGTAACGGAAGTATTACCCCAAACGGAGCATCACTGGATTGAACGATACGGTGATGTAGCACTTCATGGCGGAAAGGTTAGCTTCGAAGATTACTCTGTTGCTTTTGATAAGTATTTCAAAGTCACTGCTTATTCACCTGAATACAAAAGATTTGTTAGTATTTTTATTGATGTAACGGAGCAACGAAAGATAGAAATTGAGCTGAACAAAAAGATAGAAGAACTTGATGCTTACTTCAATAATGCAGTTGATTTAATCTGCATTGCTGATACAGATGGGAATTTTATCCGACTAAATCCGGAATGGGAGATAACATTAGGATGGTCATTAAAGGAAATATACGCAAAAAAGTTTTATGACTTCATACATCCCGATGACATTGAATCAACTTTAAACACTGTTCAACAACTCAAAGAACAAACTCCAATTTACAATTTCGAGAACAGATACAGATGCAAGAATGGAGATTATAAATGGCTTCAATGGAGAGCAGTACCATCCGGCAATAGGCTATATGCAGCGGCTCGGGATATCTCGGAAAAGAAGCAAATGGATGTGATATTGGAGAAGCGAGTGTTGGAGAGAACCAATGCCCTTGAGGTCGCATATAAAGAGATGGAGTCTTACAGTTACTCTGTCAGTCATGACCTGAGAGCACCACTGAGAGCAATAAATGGTTACTCAAAACTCATAAATGAAGAATATAGCAGTGTGCTTGATACTGAAGGGCATAGACTTCTTGGTGTGATTCAGGAAAATACACTTAAGATGAGTCAATTGATAGACGACCTTCTAAACTTCTCGAGATTAGGTCGCAGCAGTATGCATTATACTGAAGTAGATATGAAAGCCATTGCAGAAAAGGCAATGCAAGAAATATTGAGCCTTTACCCTAACAGAGAAGTTGAATTTGTGATAGATGATTTACCGCCTTGCTCCGGTGATTCTGCCATGTTAAAACAAGTTTGGTTGAATTTATTATCCAATGCCTTAAAATTTACCAAACAAGTAAAACGAACAAAAATAGAAATTTCCTTTACACAAACAGATGATTTTGTAGTGTATATTCTAAAGGATAACGGGATCGGGTTTGACATGACATACAAAGATAAGTTGTTCGGTACTTTTCAACGCTTACACAGTATTAAAGACTATGAAGGTAATGGCGTGGGACTGGCTATAGTGAGAAGGATTATGAATCGTCATTACGGTGAAGTTAGTGCTTACAGCGAAGTAGGTAAAGGAGCAACTTTTTATCTGAAGCTTCCAAGGAAAGAGGTGTAGAATGAATTGCAATGAGACAATCGACATTCTATTAGTTGAAGATAATCCCAATGATGCGGAGTTAATTTTTAGAGCATTGAAGAAAAATAATGTAACAGATAAACTTCACTTAGTAGAAGATGGTGCTGAAGCTCTTGACTATCTGTTCTGTAAGAACAGCTATAGTCAGAGAGAACGGAGTAATTTCCCGAGAGTAATCTTTTTAGACCTGAAACTTCCTAAAATGAATGGTTTGGAAGTTTTGAATGAAATCAGAAACAATGAAATTACTAAACTCATACCTGTCGTGATACTAACATCTTCTATGGAGGATTCAGACATTAAGGAAGCTTATGACCTACGAGTTAACAGCTTCATCGTAAAACCGGTTGATTTTCTTCAGTTTGTTGAAACAATCAGGAATGTCGGCACATACTGGCTTCAAGTTAACCACTACCCCTTATAAAGGTTTGAAATGAAAAAAGCGACTAAGATATTGATAATCGAAGACCTGCCTTCAGATGCAGAGCTTGCCCAGAGAGAACTTAAGAAGTATCTCGGAGATTGCGATTTTCATCAGGTTGAGGATAAACAAAGCTTTCTTAAAGCGTTGAATGAATTTGACCCTGATTTGATAATCTCAGATTATAACTTACCCAGCTTTGACGGATTAACTGCTTTGAAGCTAAGCTTAGAGCACAAAGCAGGTGTTCCCTTTATTATCCTGACAGGCTCGATGAATGAAGACACTGCCGTTGAGTGTATGAAAGCAGGTGCCTGGGATTATGTAATAAAAGAACATAACAAACGCTTAGGTGCTTCAGCTATCAGTGCTTTAGAAAAGAAGAAAATGCTGGATGAAAGAGCTTCCATCCAAAAAGCAAATCTTGAGAATCAACTGTTTATCAGAAAGATAACCGAAACTGTTCCACTTAATTTATACATCATAGATGTAAATACCCTTTTGCCATCTTATGCTAACAGAAGTTTATATTTAAGTTTAGGTTACACAGAATTAGAATCACTTACAAATGAAGAATACTATCTTCAACATATTATTCATCCTGAAGACAAACACTATTACAGCAACTTGAAAGAAAGATTTGAATTTCTAAAAGACGGTGAACAGAGTGAAGTAGAGTACCGACTAAAAAATTCTGAGGGTAATTGGGAATGGTTTCACTCCTGGGATGTTGTCTTCAGTCGAGATGAACATGGGAAAGTTAAACAAATTTTAGGTGCCTCAGAAAATATTACAGATTTTAAAGCCTCTCAACTTGAATTAAAGGAAGCCCATCTCTTTTATAAGCAGATACTCAGAAGTACTAAAGATGGTATCTTGGTTACCAATTTAGAGGATAAATTAGTTTTTGCCAATCCAAACATTTCGGAATTCTTAGGTATTAGTGTTGACGATGCTCTTGGCGAAGATATTAAGAAACTTTTTGCCCTTTTAAAACTCGATACTGAATTCAGTAATTATGAAAATGCTAAGCAAGGAATAATCATAACTTCCGAAGATTTCAGGTTTATCTCAAAGAGCACCGGTAATAAAGGTTGGGCTAATGCACAATACCTTCCACTGATCGATATTAACGGTAATATTGGTGGTGTAATCGGTATAATACACGACATCTCCAAACGAAAGAAGGATGAAGAGGAATTAAGAAATAGTGAGTATAAGTATAAGACAATTTTCGAAAACATACAAGATGTTTATTATGAAACACAATTAGATGGAACCATCGTTGAAGTCAGCCCATCCATAAGTACAATATCACAATACACTCGAGAGGAAATAATTGGAACCAATATTTTAAATGTATATTCAAATCCGACTGAAAGACATTTGTTAATATCTACCCTTTCTGATGGTAGAAAGGTTTCAGACTTTGAGATTACTTTACGGGATAAAGACGGCTCGTTGGTTCATTGTGCTATATCAGCTCAAATTTTAAAAGATGCAAAGAACAGCAATCCTCATATTTACGGAATTATGCGAGATGTCTCAGAAAGAAAGCGAATTATGAACGAACTTATCGAAGCAAAAGACAAAGCTGAGGAGATGAGTAAGTTAAAATCAGCGTTTCTTGCCAATATGAGTCATGAATTGAGAACTCCATTAGTAGGAATACTGGGATTTTCAGAGCTATTATATGAAATGGTCCCGGATTCAGAAATTAAAGAAATGGTTACAACAATTCTTGAATCAGGTGAACGCTTGCATACAACTCTTAATTTAATTCTGGATTTATCAAGAGTTGAGGCAAATCGGCAGGAGATTCGCTGGTCGGAAGTCGATTTTGTAAAAAACATTTCTGAGAATTGCAAACTCTTCATACCCATGGCACAGAAGAAGGGAATTCCAATTTTATTTGAACATTCAGAAACTGAAATTTGCTGTGTAACTGATAGCCATCTGCTTGACAGTATCATGAGCAATGTCATAAATAATGCAGTTAAATATACTAATTCCGGCACTGTTACCATAACCCTTTCTAAAAGAATCTCGAATGAGGAATCCTTTGTTGTTATTGACATCAAAGATACAGGAATCGGAATACCTTTAGACCGGCAAGAGTTGATTTTTGATGCTTTCAGACAAGCAAGCGAAGGATACCACAGAATCTATGAAGGAACAGGGCTAGGGTTGACAATAACAAAGAAATATATTGAACTTCTAAATGGAACAATTACTCTAAAAAGTGCACCTAACCAAGGAAGCATTTTTACGATAACATTTCCCTTTATTCCGAAGTTAAAGGAGAGCATAAATGGAAACAACTGACAAAAAAATTAAGTTATTAGTCATTGATGATGACTACTTGGTATTCGAAATAATAAGACGGATGCTGAAAGATAGTGCTAATGTGGATTATGCTCGTTCAGGTGATGAAGCAATTTCTCATCTTAGCAAGACAGAGTATTCATTGATATTTCTCGATATTAACCTGAAAAGTCAGGAGAGTGGTTTAGATGTACTTAACCGGATTAGAGAGATACCAAAATTTGCGAATTGTAAGATATCTGCGACAACAGCTTATGCGATGCTGGGCGACAAAGAAAGATTCCTTGCAGCCGGATGTGATTACTATCTTTCAAAACCTTTTACGAGAGACAATCTGAAATCACTCCTTGAGAATGCCTTACAAATTGAAATAGCGTAACATAACTTTCGTTTTGTTGAAACACAGACTTGATGTGAATATAATAGTTTGTGAAGTAAATGACGAGATAATTGTACCTAACAGATATTAGAAAAAGCTGAATCAATTGATTCAGCTTTTTCTTATTCAATAGAAGATATGATTAGTTATTCTTCGCCTGTTCTATACGCTTCGATATCTTTTCCACCAGTAACTCAGGATCAAGTGGTTTAAACATAACATCCTGCAAACCTAATTTCTTAGAATTCACTACATTATGGTCAGGGTCATAACCGAATCCTGTCATCATTATAACAGGTAATTCCGGATTATAATCATGAACTGCTGCGAATAACTCAAACCCATTCATATCGGGCATTGCAATATCAGTTAACAGCAGGTCTATTTCGCCCTGCATGATTTTCATCTTGGCTTGATAAGCCAAATTATAGGAAAACAACTCCCATTCAGGTTTCAATCTCTTCAGTTCATAGAGTAGAATTTCAAGTAATTCTGCTTCATCATCAACAATGACTATTCTATATCCCATTCCTTTGCTTGTACTCCCACGATAGATTTATATGCTGTATAATACTTCTCGTATGTTTTAGTGATTACATCTTCAGGTAATTCAGGAGCTGGTGGTTTTTTATCCCAGCCGGTTGCCGAAATATAATCTCTGATATATTGTTTATCAAAACTCTTGGGTGTTTTCCCAACTTCATATTCATTAATGTCCCAGAATCTGGATGAGTCAGGAGTAAGCATCTCATCAATGAGGTAAAGCTTCCCGTTTAAAGTACCGAACTCAAACTTGGTATCAGCAAGAATAATACCTTTTGGCTTAAGCATATCTGCACCGAATTTGTAAAGCTCAATAGATTTATCCCTTAATTGTTCAGCGAGATTCTTGTCTATCCGGTCGAGGAGCTCAGCGTAACTAATATTAATATCATGCCCTTCTTCGGCTTTAGTGGAGGGTGTGAAGATCGGTTTTGGGAATCGCTGTGATTCTTGCATATCTTCAGCAATTATCGTATTGTTGACCGTTCCTCTTGATTTATATTCTGACCAGGCAGATCCTGTAATATACCCCCTTACAATGCACTCAAATGGAACTACTCTGGTCTTCTTAACCAGCATACTTCTGTCTTCTAACTCTTTTTTGAAGGGATGCAATTCAGAAGGGTATTCCTCAATAACATCAGTTATAAAATGGTTTGGAATAATGTCACCTGTAGTTTTGAAAAAGTTGACCGAAATCTGGTTTAATATCTTCCCTTTATTAGGGATTAGATTAGGGAACACAACATCGAAAGCTGATATCCTATCAGATGTAACAATCAACAATTCCGTTCCCAAATCATAAATATCTCTAACCTTTCCCTGATAATGCTTCTTTACAATCGGAAGTTCATTTATCATCATTATACTTCTCCTCAGATTTATATTTTAACATAGTTAACACCTTGTGAATGTTCTCCTGATACAAATCGGTTATGTACTCTGGTTTCTTATTTAACAACTCGTAGAACACAATCCATAGTTCATCAAGTTCAACTTTATTCACAGCCAGAAACTCATTATCTCTATAATCTATATCGGATTGATGAGAAAACCTATAATATTCTTTTTCATTCTCAATCTCACTAATAAGACCATTTCTTATTGTAATTCTGTTTTTATCAAGATCAAGAGTAGTATTTACATGTCTGGCAGTATAATAGAATATCATGTACTGATAGAAACGACTCAATAGCTCAATCTGTTTTCTCATCAGCTCTGAATCCTCAAATTTTATATCTTTAAAAAGGTCTTCTCTTCTTTTCTCAAGTATAGAAAGGAATGTACTTCCTGATCGGAGATATGTCTCAATCATCAAATCCTTTGAAAACTTCTTTTGAGGAGTAATCTGTAAAAGAACATTAAATGTCTCCATTAAATCAGCTACAAAAAAACGGTCTCTGAATGGTCCGATATAAAAGAATTCGCCTTGTGTATCGTCTTTAATTTGAATCTGTTTATCACCCTCAATATCAAGAGCTAGATAGCAATAATCTTCGTACGGTTTCACTTGAGTTTGGAGAACCGGTTCAAGCTCTTTTATCAGCTTTTTCTGCCAGATTAAGGCATTAATATTATCAGGTGCCTGCTTCCAGAAAATCTTGGTTGCTGCATCTTTCAATGTTGAGATTCGCTCATCTTCTTTAATTTTATCTAAATAGAAACCGATTCTACCTCTAAGATTACCCGCGAGTGAAACAAAGAGAGGATTCACTTCATTAGCAAAATAGAACACTCCCGGTTTCTGGGGTAATGTCTTTATATTGTTCTTTAGTTCCTTATCCAATAACAGTTCTTTCATTCAAATTCCTTTTATAAATCAATTTATCTTTGCAAGTACTTCATTATTCACAATAGCTTGTGGTATTCTACCACTCAACACATCAAGAATATTCTCTACTGCAAGTAAACCCATAACTTTTCTTGTTTTATAAGTTGCAGACCCGATATGCGGTAGGAGAACCACATTCTGCATGGTCAATAACTCAGGCATTATTTCCGGTTCATGCTCATATACATCCAGTCCTGCTCCGGCAATTAACCCTTTTCTAAGAGCTTCAACAAGGGCTACTTCATTAATACATGCACCTCTCGCTGTATTAATTATGATAGCATTTCTCTTCATCAAAGATAATTCTTTTTCGTTAATGATGTGATGTGTTTCTGAAGTATATGGTATATTCAGGCTAATAAAATCAGATTCTTTCAAGAGATAATCCAATCCGACTTGCGTAGCTTCGCAATTATCAATTTTCTTTTTACTACGATTAAAGTAAAGCACCCTCATATTGAATCCACTTGCCCTTCTTGCCACTGCACTCCCTATTCTGCCTGCCCCTATGACACCTAATGTTGAGCCGAAAACATCATAACCTTGCATAAGTTTGGGTGCCCATCCTTCAAAAAGTCCTGCTCGAGTAAAAGCATCACCTTCAGCAATACGCCTGGCAACTGCAAACATCAATGCCCATGCCAAATCTGCAGTAGATTCCGTTAACACTCCGGGTGTATTGCAAACAGCAATACCGAGTCTTGTGGCAGCTGCTACATCAATATTATTATAACCAACAGCATAGTTGCTTACACATTTCAGATTTGGGTTCAGGGATAACAATTCTGCATCAATCTTATCAGATAATAGGCATAAAAGTGCATCACACCACTTAATTCCCTCAATCAATTCTTCTCTGGTTGCAATTCTGTTTTCCATGTTGAATCTAAGCTCAAATTTGGTTGATATATAATCCATAACTTCTTCAGGAAGGATTCGAGTCAGATATAATTTAGGTTTGCTCATATGTTATCAACCTGATACTTAAATGCTTTTATTCCGTAGAATATTGCTTTTACTATCTTTTCCTGCTGGTTTTTATCAAGGAGATTTTTCTCTTCTTCTTTGTTTGAAATAAAACCGGCTTCAATTAATACGGATGGCATATAAGCTCCCTTCAG
>JAFGVF010000081.1 GCA_016938155.1 Candidatus Cloacimonadota bacterium | reverse complement strand
GAACAACACTCACGAGTAATGGATGGTCTGCCCATAGTGGAGCAGGGACGAATCCAATAATTGTCTCAGCACCGGATTTGACATACCATGGCTACAACCAATCTGGAATAGGGCTCTCTGCAATGACTTCCGGTCTGACGGGAGAAGATGTTTCGAAATCTATAGGTACAATTACAACGGGAAGTGTTTATGCTTCTTTTCTGTTAAATATTGTTTCAACAGCTAATAATATTCAGGATTATTGCATTCATTTCTCTCAAACCAGCACCGGATTTAAGGGGAAAGTTCTGGTGCAAAGAGATGTAAATGATAATATACAATTCGGTATCTCTAAGTCTAACAACAGTACACTTGTAATACCATGGACCGGCTATAATTACTCGTTAAATACAACATATCTGGTTGTTTTCAAATATCAATTTGTTGATGGGGATGCCAATGATATAGCTTCATTATGGATTAATCCGGCTATCAGCGGTGCTGAGCCTGATCCAACAATTTCCGTTAGTACTGCCGATACACAAGCAGATGCTACTCAGCTTACAATCATTGCTCTCAGACAATCTTCAAATACGCCATTATGTTATTATGACGGGTTAAGAGTAGCAACAACCTGGGAAGAGCTTTTTCAATCGGAAGTTGCACCTTTAATTACTGTGAATGAAAATATAATTCCATTCACAACAATTCTTGGCATACCTTCTGAGATTCAATCTTACCAACTGACAGGGACAGGGCTTAGTGAGGGAATATTGATTACAGCTGAATCTCCTTTTGAAGTCAGAGCGATTTCAGGAGATGGTTTGTGGCATGACACAATGACTGTTGCAGGAAGTTTCTCAGGTTCAATTGATGTACGATTCAATCCATCCTCAACCGGCACTTTTAACGGAATGATAACTCATACTTCACTTGGAGCAGACAATGTTACAATCAATGTTGAAGGAATAGCATCGGAAGCCCCTGCAGCTTTAGAAGTTTATCCGATGAGTCTGGATTTCTCAACGAAAGTGGGAGAGGTTTCTGCACCTCAGGCAATAACACTTACTCCAACGAATCTGACGACCCCCATTACAGTTGTAACTTCAGGTCCTTATACAGTTAGTGGTTCGGAAGGAGGTATCTTTTCAACGGAAGTTTTGGTTGCTGCTGATTATAATGGACAGATTTGGGTTAAGTTTACTCCTGACTCTATTACAGATTATACTAATTCCATTGATTTTATCAGTGATACGGTTTTTGAGCAAACGACTACTCATTCATGGGGGCTCGACCCAATCAACGATTATGCTACTGATCTCTTTATCTCAGAGTATATAGAGGGAAGTTCTAATAATAAAGCACTGGAAATATTCAATGGTATGGGACATCCTGTAGATTTATCCAATTATCGAATAGAACTCTATTCCAATGGTTCGTCCTTACCAAGTTACAGCATCACATTAGGTGGAACTCTTGCCGATAATGATGTGTATGTTATTGGAAATGCAGCTGCTGACCCTGCGATACTTGCTGTAACTGATGTCACAAGCACAGTAACTTTTTTCAATGGAGATGATGCTGTTGCCCTAATCAGAGTGAACAATGGAATGTATTCCGATATTTTCGGTGTTATCGGTAATGATCCGGGAACAAGTTGGAATGATGGGGGCGATATCTATACGGTAGAAAAGACACTCGTAAGAATGCCTAATGTTATAAGTGGTATAACGACTAATCCAACTGGAACCGGGCCATCAGCCTTTACTACTTTGTTTTCTGAATGGATATCTTATCCTCAGAATACTTTTAGTTATCTCGGTACACATACCTTCTCTCCAGGTACTCAGATAGCTGATGCCCCTGTTTTCTCACCTGAAGGAGGAATCCAATCTGCACCTGTCCAGATAAGCTTAAGCTCAGCAACTCCCGGAGCAATGATTTATTACACTAACAACGGAAATGAGCCAGACGATTCATCAATCCTATACACATCGGCTTTCGAAGTTTCAACTACAACAACGATCAAGGCGATTACTTATGCACCCGGCTACACTGCCAGTGCTGTTGTAACTCAGCTTTATACTTATCCTGTTGAAATAGCAGATATTGCTACCCTTAGAAGTCAACCGAATGATGGGACTGTTTATAAGTTAACGGGAGAAGCTGTTATTACTTTCATGCAGTCTTATCGTAATCAGAAATATATTCAGGATGCGACTGCAGCTGTTTTGGTTGATGATATATTTACAGGAACTTTCGGACCGGGTAACATTACAACTGTATATAATGTCGGTGATGGGATTACGGGGTTGACCGGTACTTTGACAACTTATGGTGGAATGCTTCAATTTACTCCTTCACTTGACCCGGGTATTCCAACCTCCAGCGGTAATGTTGTTACTCCGGAAGTAATTTCAATCTCCGATTTCTTAAACAATTTTGAAGCCTATGAAGCGGAATTAGTCAGAATAAATAATGTATCATTTGATGTAATGGCGGGAACCACTTTTGCTAACGGTTTAGTCTATACTCTGACTGACAATGGAATGAATTCACTTGATTTCAGAACTACCTTTTATGATGTGGATTACATAGGTACTGAGATACCTCTGACAAATCTCAATATTGTCGGAATACCTAACGAAAGAAATGAAGCAGGCTATTTCACTGCTCGCTCCATTACTGATTTCACAACCGGTGTTTCAGTCCCTGTTGTCACAATCGTACAATCAATGGGTTTTGTAGATTTAAATTGGGATGTTATTGATGGGGCAACTTTATATCGTATTGAATCCTCAGACAATCCCCATACCGGATTTACATTACTTACAACAACAACTTCAAATTCTTGGTCAGAATTTGCAGGAACAACACATCGTTTCTATCGCATAATAGCTGTCCAGGAGTAAGTTCTACGAAATCATTGGAAGCTCCTATTCTTTAGAGAAAAAAGAAATGCTTTCATGCAGTTAAAGATATATCTCAGGCAGTTGAATTCAGCTGCCTGAGGACTTTTGTATAGCTCTATTCCTCTAATTATTGGCTCTTCTATTCATGTACACCTACTTATTTCAAGAAATCACTGAGGAAAGCCACGGTTCTTCAATGCTTTTTAATGATCTGCTGAAGAGTGGAGAAATAATTCAAATAGTTGCAGATTATTTTAATTGACTTAATTTATTTGAGCAGGTTAATGTCCTGTAAAAATAACTCTGGAGGAATAATGAAAATAGCAAACTACAAAGAGATAAAATTAGAAGATGTAAATGCAGAGGGAGCCATTAACACCAAGATTCGTTGGATGATTTCCGAGAAAGACGGTGCTCCTAACTTTGCTTTGAGGATGTTTGAAGTAGAAGTGGGAGGTCAGACTCCTTATCATCAACATGCTTGGGAGCATGAGGTATTTGTTTTAGAGGGAGAAGGTGAGTTTGTGACAGAAAGGGGTGTTCAAAAATTTGGAGCTTGGGATTGCATCTATGTTGACCCTGATATGATGCATCAATTCAAGAATGTGGGTAAAGGGATAATGCGGTTTCTGTGTATAATCCCTCATGAGCCCAAAAAGGAAGCACCCAAGAAAGTGGTAAACCCTTTTGCAGCCGGCAAAGCTAATAACTGTTAGATAAGTGTGAGAGGTTCCCATGGAACCTCTCTTTCTTTTTATATAGGCATAGAATAATCACTTCTCACCCGATTTCATGAAAATTGAACTTGATCTTTAATGGTGAGAAATTGGTTAATAAATTACACAATTGGAGAAATATATGAAAGCACAACACAAAGCATTTTTCAAAGGTCTTGTTACCGCCTACAGTCCATCCGGGTATGAAAAACCGGCTCAGAAAGTCTATTATGACTATGTAAAACAATTTGCCGATAAGGTGGAAGTTGATATTAATGGTAATGTAATCGCCCATAAAAAGGGCAAGGGTAAGTTCTCCGTTATGCTTATCGGACATGCAGATGAGATTGGTCTGATGGTCAGTCATATTACAGAAGACGGGTACATTTATTGTAAACCTATCGGTGGGATGGATGCCTCCATTTTACCTGCCCTTCGTATGAACATACATCATGATGGTAAGATTGTGAGAGCAATTGCCGGACGAAAAGCTGCTCACATGATTAAACCTGAAGATTCAGGTAAGATAAAACTCAGTGATATCTGGTTTGATATCGGAGCCAAGGATAAGAAGGATGCTGAGAAGAGAGTAGCCATAGGAGATGTTGTTACCTATAATGCTGATTATGAGGTTTTACACGGTGATTTAATCACGACAAAGGCAACTGATAATAAAGCCGGTGTATTTGTAGCAGGTGTAGTGCAGGAGCTTTTGAAAGATGAGAAGACCTATGCGGATGTGTATAGTGTCGCTTCTGTTAAAGAGGAGATTGGCGGTTATGGTGCCAAAACAAGTTCTCATGCCATTAATCCCGACTTAGCGGTTATCTTTGATGTAACCTTCACCTCTGATCATCCAAGTGTTGATAAGATGGCTTACGGTGATATTTCTCTCGGTAAAGGACCTGTTCTTTGCATAGGGGCAAACATCAACGATAAGGCGTTGGCATTGCTTAAGGAAACAGCTAAAGAGTGCAAGATAGATGTACAATTTGAAATATCTACGATGAGAACAGGTACAGACCTTGATTCCGTGTTTGCCAATAAGAGCGGAATACCCTCAATCCTGATCAGTATCCCTAATCGTTATATGCACAGCCCAAACGAGGTT
>JAFGVF010000080.1 GCA_016938155.1 Candidatus Cloacimonadota bacterium | reverse complement strand
TGGAATTAAAATAATCTGTTGTAACTTCTTTCAGATATATCTTTGCAGGGATGCTACGATTGTTGCTATTCATAACATTCCAACCCAGATGGGTTATTGTTCCGTAGCTCCCCATATCCTCGTTTCTGTAAATAGATGCTGAGCCCACATAACGATTACTGGAACCAAATGGTGAATCTTGACTTAGAGCAGGCCAACCATTTGCACTGTAAGGTTGGAAACCGAGTTTAATATCAGGGCGATAGTTCATTACTGTTGTTGTTGTAGAGTAAGTCTGACTGAAGTCTGTTGAACCTACATATCTAAATCCATTCTGAATAGCAGAACCATAAACTCTTCCGGCAGTCTCAGTGCTTCCAGCAAAGCCGAATGTCACATCCACAAGAATGTTATCGTAACCCTGCCAGATATATGAATCTGTTAATTGTAAAGTATCGAATGCCCCGGCAATTGGTGAATATGCTGTTGATGTGAAAACTGTCTTCAAGGTGGCTGTATTATGATTTTCAGCGTCATCTACTGTAACATCCGCCATTCTGATTTTATAGTTTGGTAATGCCTGTACAGGTGCTTCATAAATGTTGAATCCGAATTCGGTTAATGCAACCGGTCCATAGATTCCTTCACTGTTTAACTCCTCTTTGGTAATAATCATCTGACAGCGAATACTGTTATAAGTCAGATTTACAGGGCTTACTTCATCCTGCCCTGTTAAAATAGCTCCGTTCCCCAGAGTTATCTCCGTAATTGAGTTTAAATCCATGACGATGAACAAACAAAAAAAGATTATTAATATTCTAACTGCAGATGTGCTCATAAGCGTGCCCCTTTATTTTGACTTTTTATAAACTTTATGAAGCACTAATAGTTGTCAAGTAAAATACAAGTGATAACTCGATGATAGGTTCGCTGTTTGTTGCTAGAGAAAATGAGCTTTAACTAAATTAAAATTTCTAGCCAAAGATTGAAGCTGTAGCATTTCATAATTATATGGTTCTGATCTTATATTACTTCTACAAATATCCCAGCTTAACTAACTCCTGCACTAAGGTTTCATGGGCACTTTGGATATTACCGATGTAAGTATTTAGATTGTTAAGCTCATCCAAATCTTCCTGAGCACCGTCACCATACCTTAAGCCTACATTTCTGCAAGCCTGCACAACCTTTTCCAGATTTCGGATATTTGTCAATATCGTTCTGGCAGAAACAAGAGCACTATAAGCCCCCTCTTTCCCTTCCAGTTGACAGATTAAAGAATAGAGAGGATTGAATGCATTGTTTAGATTACTATTAGCTTTCTGGGCATAATAATCCAACATCTCCCAGTTTTTATCGTATTTTGTTCTTTCTTTATCTTCAATCATATCATCTACATACATAAATAGCATTCCCCTGGAGTTATCAAACTCGTTCATGCTACCTGTATATTCTTCATAACAATCATAAACAGGGTCTCTTGGCTTCCGGGGTTTTGTAAGAATGGTAGGTTCGACACCATAGGCTATTTTTCCTTCAGAGATAGAATCAAAAGGAGTATTACTGATATAGAAATATACACCACCTTTCCAAGGGATTCCCCCTCTTAGCTGACCTTGAAACCAGTAACCGTCAACCCATTGATAATCGATGCCCGGTCTTGGGTTTGCCCCAGCAGGGATAAAAGTTAAGAGATTATTGATAACTATCTTATCAGGTTTGCGAGGTGTGAATTTAAGATACTCAATCTTGCTGTAATCACTGTTCATCTTCACATCCAGATCAAGATGATTATCCTTATTGAAATCACCCTCAGGCATTAGTATTGCTTTATAAAGCTCCTTGTTCTCAACATAATCGTATCCAAATGCCTCTGACAATTCATCGTAGCTTCTCTGTTTCTCCAAACCGAACGAGGCAACATCATCATCGGTTATCATCATCACCTGTAGTGATCTAACATAAGTTTTGTCGTAGGAGGTTTCAATCTGATAATAACCATCCGGTGAATATAGGTAGTTGGAATCCCCACTATAGAAATAATACTCCTTGAGAGTATCCCAATCATCGGGTTTGTAATCCTTTTTATTGAAGATTGTAAGGATACTTTTATAGTCTGAACCTTGAAAGTAATCCTTCCAGAAAGAGGTGTCTCCGGATTTATAGGGTTTATTGCCGTCAGTAAGAAGTCTAATACCGGCTATATCCTGATCTACGAAGTTCAGCTCTTGAGGTGTTCCACCAGTCAGCTTCCCATCCCTGAAAAATCCGTCTACCCAGAAACCGTTGGCATACTGAAAGATGCCTCTACCATTGATACATTCGCGGGTGACCGGTCCACTCTTTATGAAATGAAGCTTACCCTTATAATTAAACTTATCAAACTCGGTTTTCGTAATCCATATCTCTGAAATCTTACTGTCAGCATTGAACTTAAATTCTATAGACAAATCTAAATTCCTACCTTCAGGGTCATTAGTGGAAGCAAGAACCACTAAAGCAGGATCCCAGCTGTTCTTTCTGTAACTATATCCGAACCTGGCAATCAAATCCGACCAGGCTATAGATTGATTGATCCCAAGAAAAGGGATGTCCTGATTCTCATCAAACCGGAAACAAATTCCGTTCACTCTGTATTTATAGTCATTATCTTTTGTTATAAATATACCGACTTTTTTGTCAGCTGGCTGATACCAGTCATAATAGTTATTCTGAAATTCATACTTCTTCTCCAGATTTGCTACATCATCACCTGAAAAACCTTTTAAATTCAGCAGATACATCAGCTTCGCAGTGTTTGATAAATCCCGGAGATAATCATCCCAGATTGTCACCAAATTCTGCATCTCTATCTTCAACTGCTCTGCTGCTTTTTCCTCTTCCAATCTATTCTGCTCCGCTATTTTCTCATAAGCTTGTTCTTGTT
Source organism: Candidatus Cloacimonadota bacterium (assembly GCA_016938155.1). GTDB lineage: Bacteria > Cloacimonadota > Cloacimonadia > Cloacimonadales > JAFGVF01 > Zophobacter. The sequence continues at coordinate 1,237 of JAFGVF010000080.1, read as the reverse complement.
CCTCCTGTTTCTCTTTCATTTTAGAAATAACAGATTCAATATGCTTAATCTCACTTTTTGGGAGTTTGGAATAATATTTATCGGCAGGTTTTGACCATGAATCCTCAGGTGTTTCATAGAAAAATCCTTCTATGAAAATACTATAGATTAACTCTTTTCCAGCTTCATTCATGGCATAAGTTACGGTTACATCATTATAATATGAATCCGGAGATTTGTATGTGATAAGCCTTATATGCTCCGGTTCTTTATGTTGTGATTCCTCATTGTAGTAATCATATTCAAAGTTATCAGAATCTTCATAAGTATCTAGTTTTAAAGTTTCAAGGTTCCAGACTGGTTGTTCCTCTGCTTCTGCACTAATATTTTCTCCGTAATCTTTCCAATCAAAGTCTTCACTGGAAAAATCCAATTCCTCATTATCTATCTTCATTAGATAAGCATTAGCATTAAATTCAGCAAAATCAAAGGGGAGTTTATAAAACTGTAGTAGCTCATTCAGCTGTTTTTCAGCTTTTGCAGAGTTCACAACTTTAATATCGATGTATTTCAAGCCGTCATCCGGAAGAAGCTGAAAACTGCACTTAGTACCCCCCAAATCCTTCTCGACTATCTGAATATCGTTATCAAAGTCGTCAAAGGTAATACCTGTTTCATGAAAATAATAGAGCAATATAGGATCATAAACGCTCTTATCAAACAGAGTATGAATTTGGGGAGATAAGGGGTTGAAACCTGCAGCGAAAAGATGCAACACCGACATCATGATATATATCAAAATCACTTTCTTCATAAGTGTCCTCCAAGTTTGTATAAACACAAAAACGATTATGGTTTATCTTGCATATTTATGTAAAGGAAAAAATGAGGTGCGTTCAATTGCTACTTCACGAGACTGTTCAAGCTTAGCACTGATTTCATCTCCGGTTTATCTTTTCAATCGGTTTACATACCTTAGAATTACTGACATACAATACATTAAACCCTATTCAAAGCCTTACAGTTTTGGCAAACCCAACCATGGGTCAACCGTGGGTCAACCGTGGGTTAACCGTGGAAGCCACTGTTGACCTACCGGAGAGGTACGGTAAAACCATGGGAAGCTATACTGATTTCACCGGTAATCAACCAATCATCCGCTTCCAGCCATGACGGGTTTGACTACCGTTTCTCTTCCGCCCCTCTTACGCCTTTGCCCAAGATATCCGCAGGTGACCCGCAGGAGACCCGCAGGAGC
>JAFGVF010000079.1 GCA_016938155.1 Candidatus Cloacimonadota bacterium | reverse complement strand
CTGGATTCGAACCAGCGACCACTTGAACCCCATTCAAGTGCGCTACCCGGACTGCGCTACATCCCGACGCAAGTTTCTAACTTTTCTTTCCTGCTAAGCTTGGCAAGAAAAAATTTCTTGTCACACAAGGCACTTCCCTGCATTCACCTTTCTATCACCCCTAAACTCATTGTGATGCAATTAACTTAACTCCGCATTATCTCCGTAGCTCCTGTTGTTTTTCTGCAGGAAATGTGGGCAATTTTTATAGTGAATGTCGGGTAAAAGTGTTTATTCTTCCCGAAGTTTTCAGGTAGTTCACGGGAAGGTTTCCCGTAGTGGCTACGGGGAACCTACGGGAGACCTACGGGAGACCTACGGCTGACCTACGGGAGGAGATAACAGATTTAGTGGATTGCCATTAAAGGCCAAAGAAAGATAGTGCCCTAAGAAGATGCAATATTCTTAACATCATTTTTTACTCACAGTTTATATGTAAAGGAGAAACAAAAAGAGTTTGGAATAGGTTCAATCAAATGAGAAAACAGTTGGTTATAGGATAAATCGGATTATCATTTTGCTAAACATAGTGAAAAAGGAGGAGATATGCGAAAAACGGCTTTAGCTACTTTGCTTGTACTAATAACTGCTGTTCTCTTCGGACAGAACATACTTCTTTGGGATAATGACAATTATTCCAGTTTTTTAGAGCCTGGTGGTGAATTCTTTGTCGGTTGTGAATTTGCTCTGGGAAGAGCACTCATCAATAATGGAATCAACTATACTGAAACCGCCGTGCTTCCGGGGAATCTGAATCAGTATGATGCCGTGTTTGTTTCACTCGGTATCTATTGTTTGTCCTGAGGAGTAACCCCTCCGGGGACAATAGGCTCGGTCGAGCTTGATATTCTTATAAATTACCTGAATCAGGGTGGTTCTCTCTATATTGAAGGAGTTGATTTCGTTAATGATTATTCGATGACGCCCTTGATGAATTATTTTGGAATTACAATTGCCGGTACTGGATTGCCCTCAGCAGTAAATCACATCACCGGTGAAGAGGGTTCATTTTCAGAAGGACTGGATTATACATATATGTATGGTGATAATCCTGATTACAGCGTTGATGAGATTACTCCGATAAATGCTACTCCCGTCTTCCGGTCAGCCGACAATATCGTCAGGGTTACTTCATACCAGAATCGAGACTATCGCACGATTGCTTCTGCCATTGTTTTTGGTGCGTTATATGACGATACTGAACATACTAAAGCTGAGCTGATGAATTACTACATCCGTTTTCTTTTACCTTCAACAGGAAATGCGGAAGAAGTTATTCCGACTGAAAATCCAATCCTATATCCTGCCTACCCTAATCCGTTTAATCCCACTACTACGATAAGTTTTTCACTTCCCAAAGCTGAGCAATACTCTCTAAAAATATACGATATAAAGGGTAAACTTATTGATGTTGTTGCAGAAGGGATGGGGAAACCCGGCAAGCAGGAATTCGTATGGAACGGTTTAAACAGCGAGAAATCAGCTGTTGCAAGTGGAGTCTATTTCGCCAGACTCCAAACAAGCAATTTCAGTAAAACGACTAAGCTAACTTTGTTGAAATAGTTCGAACCAATAATTATCAAAAGGAGCGGAATAATCTGCTCCTTTTTTCATATTCACATTTTTCTATTGACTAACCTGTACCATATCCAATCTTGCCGATATTAATTTATGGAGATGTTTCATGATTAGTTATCGTAAAGAAGCATGTGTCGAAAGTTTTTCTGAAGCATTACTTGCCTGGGAGCGTAAAGCTGACAGATTAGAAATTTGCTCTCATCTTGAGTTAGATGGACTTACTCCTTCCCCAGAGATGGTTGGAATAGTAGTTAACGCAGTTGAAATCCCTGTGAAAGTAATGATTCGTCCGCGAAGTGGAAACTTTATCTACAATGATGCAGAGATTAAACAAATGTGTGAATGTATTGCTCGATTCAAAGAGATTAATATTGCCGGTTTTGTTTTAGGTGCATTGACACCTGAAGGGAAAATTGATGAAAAAGCATTACAAACTTTGATAACTGCAGTTGGTGAAATACCTATAACTTTCCATAAAGCAATTGACCTAACAACATCGCTTCTTGATTCAGTGAATGTTCTCAGAAAGTACCCACAGGTGAAATATATCCTTACATCCGGTGGTGCAGATAATGCCTTCCAGGGGATTCCTATGTTAAAGAAAATGCAGGAACAGGCAGAGTGGGATTTGGAAATCATCCCGGCAGGAAGCATTACAGATGAGAATATTGAAGCTCTTCATCAAGAACTTGATTTCCAGTATTATCACGGCAGGAGAATTGTCGGCAAACTGGAGTAAGATGTTTTGTAGTATGGGTCAGATTATAACTACATAATTATCTCTGCACTTGGAAATCTTATATTATACTTTATCCGCTTAGTCTTCTCAGTCTTCTTTAGCAATGATTCTTTACAATCTATTTTCAGTTCCAATTCTTCTTACAAAATATAGCAAATCATGCAAAAAAAACAGCCGGGTCGGTTAGACACAGCTGTAATTTATTAAGATTATTCGACTACTCTTCTTCTTCGAAGTCGTCGTCCTCTTCATTCAGAACTTCTTCGAAAGTATCAACAACTTTCTTGAATTCAGCTTCATCAGTGATGTTATCAAGCTGAAGATCATCTTCGACTTCTGTATAGCGATAAACCCAGAAAGTCTCGCTTTTCTCTGGGAGAACAGCGATGTAGTTTACGCCTTCGAGTTCAATTGTACCAAGAACTTCACAACTAACAGTTGAGCCATCCTCAAGTTCCATATCGATGAAGAACTGGTCGTTCATTTCATCGTCGCAATGATCATGCTCGCAACCACATCCACAATGTTTATCTTCGGACATATGAGCCTCCATTTCTGTGATGAAGGCAAATTAATTTCACAGGGAGTTAAGGCAAGCATTTTATTCTTCCCGGTGCCGGAATGTTCTTCGTTGATTGATATATACAGGTATTTGTGATAAATAAAAATTACTCAAAGAACCGGTCTGAAATATCTGCAAATTTCTGAATTGACAATTTGACTCGACAAGATACAGTATATAATATAATTGAAGAAATTTGTATTAAGGAAGAAATAGGATAGATTCTATGGAATTTATGAATGTAATTAACACGAGACACAGCGTTAGGGATTTTAAGCCCGACCCGATACCTGAGGATATTCTAACTGAAATTCTGGAGGCTGGGCGGAGTGCTCCATCTGCCCAAAATAGACAGGAATGGAGATATCTTGTTATCCAAGACAAGAGCAGGATTGAGCTTTTAAGTCGGCATAGCGGATTGATTGGTCTGAGCAACCTATACATTCGCAAAGCTCCCTGTGTTATTATTGCATGTGCAGATACAAGCAAAGGCATTAAACTGAACAATCAGGATTACTATTTAGTGGACACTGCAATCTCCTTTCAGCAGATGATGCTTACTGCTTGGAATTACGGGATTGGCTCATGTTGGCTGGGAGCGTATAATGAAGGAAGCGTAAAAAAGTTTCTGAATCTGCCTAAGCAGTTCCGAATTGTCGGAATCAGCCCTTTTGGTTATCCGGCAGAAAGCATCACTATCTACACTAAGGTGCTGAAAAAATTCGCAGGGAGTGAAAAACGACTCCCACTCGACAAAACAGTTAGATTTGAAGAATGGAAATAAAGGAGGAAAAATGAAATTAACTCGAGAGTTTATCCACTCGTTACCCAAGACAGACCTACATGTTCATCTGGATGGCTCAGTCCGAATTAGTTCTCTGCTGGAAATGGCTACTGAGCGAAAGATTAAGCTTCCTACTCATGACCCTGATGAACTGATGAAGCTTGTATCCTGTGACGAAACATGCTCCAGTCTTGATGAATACTTGCAGGGTTTTCATATCATCAATATGGTTTTACAAGACAAAGAAGCTCTCTTTAGGGCAGCTTATGAATTAGCTGAAGATGCTGCTGCGGAAAATATCCGCTATATGGAAGTGAGATATTCACCTGTTCTTCATACTCAAAAAGGAATGAAGCTAACAGAGATATCAGATGCCGTAATAAATGGTTTAGCCCAGGCTGAAAAGGATTTTAACATCAAGACAGGTGTAATCATCTGCGGTATCAGAAATATGGATCCTGAAACTTCCGAGATGCTGGCAAAGCTTTCTATAATGTATAAAAACAGAGGTGTTGTAGGTTTTGACCTTGCCGGTGCTGAATACAATAATCCTGCTGTTGTTCATGAAAGCTCATTCAGACTGGCTTTGAAGAATAATCTGAATATAACTATTCATGCAGGAGAAGCTTATGGTCCCGACAGTATCCATCAAGCTCTGCATTATTGCGGAACACATAGAATCGGACATGGAACAAGATTGTTTGAAGATGGCGATTTATTGAACTATGTCAATGACCACCGAATACCGCTTGAGGTTTGTCTTAAATCAAATCTGCATACAAAAGCTGTTCATTCTTTGAAAGAGCACCCCGCAT
>JAFGVF010000078.1 GCA_016938155.1 Candidatus Cloacimonadota bacterium | reverse complement strand
TTAACCAAAACCATCTGATTACGAATCCTGCAACCACAAAATTTTCACTCGCTTCTAAACCATTTTCCACTCGTTCGTCTCGGGTGCGAGCAACGGGAGACGAACCTGTAAGAAACTCGTGATTGATGGAGATATAAAGGGATTTTTTTAAGAAATCCGATGAAAATCGAAGGAATGTTACACTACTCTTCACAATGAATATGTAAATCAGATATGACATCCTAAATTATTGACTTCCTAAAGTAAACAATATTAACAGCTAAGGGTTAAATCGTGTCCCATGAAAAAATATGCTGAAAAATGAGAATTCTATTGACAAGAAAAGCTGTTAACTAATTTAGAAACAAATAGTAATTTAAAATTAATAAATGGAGGATTGAATGCCGAATTCAGAATCACCGCGGAAACGACTTAGACAAGACAAAAAGAGAGCTGCGAGAAACAATTATGTTAAACGCACAATCAGTACTTTATCCAAGAAGATGGTTAGCGACATCCCGATCGATGAGAAGAAAAAACTTCTCATTGAGCTTTATTCAAAGCTCGATAAAGCTGCAAAGAAAGGTGTAATCCACAAGCGTACTTCTTCAAGAAGAAAAGCCCGTCTTGCTGCTTACATCAACAAAATCGATCAGGCTGCAGAATAGATAGTTTTGAAAAACTGAAAGCCCCGATTTAACGGGGCTTTTTTTTATTCAAAACTTTCTTAAGCTGTAAGGATATTGGTTTCGTTCGCCCTTGTGGACAGACGCTTAACAAATCTTAATACAAGCTGCGTTTATGGAGATATCTTAGAAGGTTATCCTCAATTGGGACGGAAGTGTCAATGGGGTTATATTCAATACCTGAGCGAAAGCATTCTTCCTTGATAGAATCTGCGTACTTCTTGAATTCAGATCTATAATCGTTCCTTATCTGCCAGGGATTCACAGTTACATGCTTTTTGGTTTCTGAATCTATAAACTGGGTTTCACTGCGAAAGTTAAACTCCTGCTCCTCTTTATCGATAATATGGAAAACCAGCACCTCGTGATGATTAAAGCGAAAGTGTTTCAGTCCGGCAATGAGTTTCTCCGGTTCATCTAAAAGGTCTGTGAGCAGAATAATCAGACTCCTCTTCTTCAAGCTTTCGGCAGCAGCATGCAGGGCATTCAGAGTATTCGTAGTGGAAATCGGTTCGATTGAAAGCAAGATATCGAAAATGACATTGAGATAACCATTAAATGCCTTGGGAGGCAAGTGATTCGTTATCTCATCCGCAAAGGTGATGAGACCAACCGCATCCTTCTGATTCATAATCAGATATGAAAGAGCAGCAGCCAGTTGTCTGGCATAATCGAATTTGGTTGTTCCACCCGAACCGTAAGACATAGAAAGACTGTGATCTACCAGCAGGTAACAACGAACATTGGTTTCTTCTTCATACCTCTTTAGATAAAACCTGTCAGTCTTTGCATAAAGCTTCCAGTCAACATTGCGAACAGGGTCACCGGGGATATATTGTCGATGGTCTGCAAATTCAACGCTAAAACCATGATAAGGGGACTTATGTAGTCCCACCATAAATCCTTCGACGATACTCCGTGTTTTTAAATGATACTTCTCAATTCTTGCAATAAGTTCGTCAGAAATAACGGGCATTACTTGTCTTTTTTCTTCGGTTTGATAAGCAGACTTATTGGTATAACAACCGCATAAGCAACTATCAGGATTATCGGAGAAATGGTGTAATCACCGTTGCCCATAATGAAATACGCGATTGTTATCAATAGAATTGCAACCAACATGATAAAAAGATTGAGATTGAAAACTCCAAGTCTGTCTTTTTCTTTTTTAGCCATAATTCACCTTCATTTATTCAGTTCTGATAAGGCTTTGGCAGCATCTGCAACAGCCTCATCGTCATTATTAAGTAGTTGTGCCTTTTTGTAATAAACATCGGCAAGTTTATAATCAGATAGCTTTTCGTAAACTGCTCCGATATGATAAGCTATCACGCTGCTGTTAAAACCAAGCTTTATGATTCTGTCGGCATAATCTTCAGCTTTTTGATAATCACCAATTTGATAATAATACCAGCAATAGCTGTCGATGTAGTTCACATTATCCGGTTCTATCTGTAGAGCTAATTCAAGATAATATGGGATTTTCTCAGAAATTTGATTAGTTACTGTAAGAAGATATGCAAGAGCATTTAAAAGCATAGCCTCATCAGGATAATGTACTAATGCCTGCTCAATAACAGCAACTTCATCATTGTATCTTTTATCTCTGTCTAATAATGATATTTTCAGCTGAAAAGCGTAGAGTGTCGGTTTGGGGTTCTCCGCTATCTCTTTATCGAGATACTCCATTGACTTCTCATATTCCTGTTTCTTATAATAATACTGACCATAAATCTCATTTATCGACAGCTCTTCCTCAGATGATCGCATAGCAAAGAGTTTGTTGGCTCCCTCTATATCGTCTCCGCATTGCAGATATATAATAGCAAGAGCCAGTACAAGATTATATGATACAAGCTTTTGGGGATTAACTTTCTTGGCATAGGCATATGCAGTACTGCTCTCATCATTCAGATAGTATTTACGAGCAAAAAGAAAGTCCTCCAGACTCTGGTCTATTCCGTAATCAGATAAGATGGAAAGCAGATACTCATAGCTTCTTTCTTCTTCTTCCGAATAGGAACTGATAAATCTTTTAATGAAGAACTCGTGTACAAAACCGAACTCTTTGTGTTTGGAAAGATAAAACGCTGTCTTTTCAGGGTTCCTTGTCATCCACCATGATTCGGATGCCATAACTGTTGAAATCTCAATATCTTCTGAAGTAACATCAGGATTGAGTGTTAATCTATTATATATTTTATCCAGTAAATAGAGATGATCTTCGCCTATACAGGCAAAAAAGAGATATTTCTGGATTTGCAGTTCGTTAGTGTCATAATAAACATCGAAGTTCCTGACTATTTCTTCAAAATCCTTACGGTTATAGAGTAACTCAATAAGTATTCCCTTCTGATACTCTGCCAGATTGGAAATATATCCAGTCAGAAGCATGATAATTGCATCTTCATCCTGTTTGGACTCCAGAAGTTTTAACAAAACATCCATAAGAGAAGTATCATAGCTCTTCTTAATAGCATCCTGCAACATTTCTATTGTCTTATCAGGCTCAAATTGCGACCTGATTTCTGCAATCGTGCGAATCAAATTTGCATTATTGCCGCTAAGCTTATAAGCTTTGTCAAGCAGATCGGTATCCATCTTTCTCAAATACTTAGCTTTGATTACGAATATCCGAAGATAATCTTCACCCTTAGGTTCGTACTCAAGCTTTAATTCATATATAGAAACAGCTTCTTCAGGTTCATTGTTCAGCAGATAAGCCTGTGCAATATTCACCAAAACATCGCTGTCGAAATAGCCTTGATTGTAGATTCTCTTTGCATAATCAAGCACTTCGGGTACAATCTCATTGTTCTCTTGTGCCATATCAAGCATGACTTCAAGAATTCTCTTCTGAATCATGACTGATGATGTGTCCATTGTCGCAGATATTTTGAGTAATCTCAATCCGTTAGTATAATCCCCTTGTGAAGAAGCATAATCTCCCTGCACAAAGAACTGAATAGCCATTGGAGAAGGATGTGATTCAGGCAGCTCCGGATATGATTTTAACAAACTGATACCTTCAGAAGTTGCTTCACTTACAGTTTTATTACGGGAACACCCGTAAACTGTCAGGAGAATTATCAGGAAAACAATAATTGCTTTAAATCTCAAAAGGATGTCCTAAAGTTTATTTTTATTGCACGGTCAAAAACGATGTCTTTATTGTCATAATCACCAAGATTGGGATTATTCTTCAGAATATCATAAAGGCTCAGTCTAATGTCAAGGTTCTCAGAAATCGAAACCAAAACTCCCGCATTAAGATATCCTTTACCGTCTCCGGTAAGGTCAAATCCGTCAGCATCTATGGATCTGTCATTATCATTGGTCGCAAGGTCGTATTCAACAAAGACATTTACAACATCTCCAATAGTCTGTTGCAAGCCAACCCAGGCATTTATATCTTTGTCCTTGTCATCAACTTCCAATGACCGGTTAACACCTATGTGTGCTCCGAATCCCGGTAATAAAATATTATGTTTAGAGGCTGCTAAATAAAAACCCTTTGACTTAATGTCGTAACGATTCAATCCTTTGTGCCATGCACCATGACCCATCGAATCGAATCCAATCGCAAAAGCGGGGACCATCTGTGTTTCCTGGAAAAAGCGGAACTTTACATTTGCATCAAACAACTCATGCCAGTCAGGATAAAGGTTGCCAACCATATTTTCGGCACCGTAGCTTAGACCAATGGTGATATATGGGAATAAACCGATTTGGGTTCCAATGAGCATGCCATTATTCCGATATATCTTAGTCCAAATATCATATTCCCCCTGTTCCAATACATCTGCCGTTGGAGCACCGACTATATAGGTAAAACTGTAGGCATTTGCAAGCACGGCAGAAAGGCAGATAAATATAAGTATTAATGCTTTTTTCATCTTATAATTCCTCACTTTATGTGAATAGTTTGACTGATAGCTTCCATTTCCATCATATAATACAGTTTATCCCCGGCTGGGAAGAAGATGGAATTATCAATCAAATAAGCAGTTTTTGTTTTCTCATCCCAGAAAGCATAGCTTTGGAATGCTCCCCCCATTATATATTGAAAATTACTCCACCGTCCAAATAGTCTCAATCCCTTTATCTCATTCCACTCGAAAAGTTCAATCTTTACTTGGTCAGCTTTTATCTCGTCTTTATCGTAAACATCCCAACCAATTCTGCTTCTTGCTTTGAAAAGCCACTCCTCGGAGATGGGATTCTTGTCTGCTTTTTCATAATATATCGTGATATATTTATCCGGTTTATCGCCCTTTTCTTTGTAATGACGGTAAAGAAAAGACATTATGTTCTTATCCTTCCAATCCTTATAAATTGTAAACTGCTTTGGAATACTTATCTCATAAGGCAGTTCATTGAATATCTCATCACTTTTTGTAACTTTATGACTATACATTGTTTTGATTCTGTTTCGTAAGGCATTTCGATATTGATTGAAGATAACATCCTTCAGGTTTTGGTGGAGAGCTTTCATTTGTGTCAGATTATCGGAAAGGAGAAAACAGACAATCTGGTCACGAGCCCAAAGGTCTGCCTTGTAGTAAAAACCGAATCCGTCCTTTTTAACCTGCTCTACTAAATCACTTTGGAGTTGGGTATTTACATATTGAGCCACAGGTTCATTATCGCTTATATCTGCAATGAAAAGGAGATTCCTGAATTTGTAGTAATCATCCATTTTCTTTATATCAGCAAGTTCTATTTCAAACAAGGCTTCTTCACCCGTGGTCACAAAAGTTCTTTCCAGATTTTCTCTGATGTCGGCTTCCATTGTTTGCCAAAGCTCTTGGTCGGCAAAAATATATATGACCTGATCCTTTCCCCAGGATAACGGTTTATTGGAAATCTGTTGGGACATGTTCTGCACAACTTCCTTCTCCTGTTTGTTGCATCCCGTAATAAGCAATAACAGAATCAGGAGAGTGCTGAATAAATATATTTTTTTCATTATTTACCTCTCTTAAGTATGAAATAATTGCTTCCCGACAACACCGTTATCAAGGCAACAATCCAGAAATAGAGTTGCAATCCAACTCTCACTGCATCATTACTATTCAGGAACATTAAGAATAGCATGGCAAATATTAGTCCAGCCATTTGTGTTACTGTTTTTAATTTACCCCAGATATTAGCAGGAATTATTATTTGCTTTCGTGCATAAACATCTCGCAATATTGTTACTGCTATCTCACGCAGGGCAATTACAACGAAGATAACCGGATGTAATAATCTGACCGGTATGAAGGTGACAACAAACACAGCTGCCAGAACCAATAATTTATCTGCCAAAGGGTCCATTAACTTCCCGTAATTACTTACAAGTTGATACTTTCTGGCGAGATAACCGTCAAAATAGTCTGTTAAACTGGCTATTACAAATATTACTAAAGCAACAAGCCAATTCTCAATAAAGGCAAAATAGAGAAAAACAGGCACAAGGATCATTCTGGCTGTAGTTAAGATATTCGGTATATTTTTATTAATCATAATTCCTGTCCGCAAAAATTACTATCAACGAATTAGCTGTTAAATAAAGAAGAAATATTCCGGCGATGGTCAGATTATCCAGAATATGCGGGAATCCCTTCTTACTTACCAAATAGTAATACAGAAGCAGGTTAATAGATACAGGAAATATTGTGTAAAATGATGTCTCTGCAAATAGGTTGAATCTTCCGCTGTCAGCTTTTGCATATAACCTCTTCCTTTTTCTGATT
>JAFGVF010000077.1 GCA_016938155.1 Candidatus Cloacimonadota bacterium | reverse complement strand
TTTGAGTCTGGAACTTGAAAGTGTTATCTTGATAAACAAAGTAACCTGTTCCTTTCACTACTACATTCATACCGAAATGTAAGCCCTGGAATTCGAGAAGATAGAAGTTGTCATTCCTATGGCAGATGTCCATTGATAAGAAGGGGGAGTCAATTTTATCTGTGACTGATTTAGCGAACCTGAGAATCGGCTCAGGATTGGGAATTTCGAAATCAAAAAGTTTTGTTCCACTTGCCTTAAAGGTATCTTTGGTGTGCCTTTTGGTGATATAGAATCTGTCACCGGCTTTTAGAACCCGATAATCATGGTCAAGTCCGGGGATGAATTCCTGAATGACAAAGCGTTTGTGCATCATGATATGCTTTGAATATTGCTGTAAGTCAATGGTGTTGGAGTAATTGGGGTATTCTTTATAGCTCTTGCTTTTCCTGAAATGCTTCCTTCTGAGAAGGTCTAATTTCTGAGTCGTTGTAAATGGTCTAGCAAAGGAGGAGACTGTTTTTGTCAGAGTATTTTCATCCTCAATAAGGAAAACCCCCTTTCCGTTTGAGCCGTCCAGTTTCTTTAAAACAACGGGGTACTGAAGATTGTAGGAGTCAATGTCTTCAAAATCAGAGAAATAAAACGCCTTCAAGGAATCAATGGCATATCTCTTTTTCAATAATTCCTGAAATCCCTTGTTTTCATGGCAAAGAAGGATTTCAAGAGAGGGGATAATCCTGAATCCCAGAAAGTCAAGGTAGTTAGCCATGTCGATAAGGTAAGCCCTTATCTCCGGTCTTTGGCTGAAGGAATAGATAATCGGAATCTCTGGGGAAGGAAGTTCACCATTGATAATTTGATGATAAAATCTATGGGTTATTGAGATATTGTATTGTTTTAAATATGTGATGATTGACTTAATGTCAAGAGGGTCCCAGGGTTTTCTACCCTGTCCGAAGAATCCGCCATTGCCGGTAACAAGTGTCACATCCCTCATCTTTTACATCCTTTTAAAGATAATTGCTCACATATTCAGTATTGGAATTTATTGTCAAAGAGAATTACCGGAAATGGTTCTTCTGAGAATCCCTTATAATGTGAAACCTTCCATGGATTTGATGAGACACAGTATAGGGAAGTATTTTATTGAAACGAAACAGGAATGAGTACCTCTTGTGTTTTCTTATACTTATCATATTTTAATGGCTTGAAAGTACAATTCTTAACACACTCTATAGCAGCATCTTCATACTCTTTGAGCTCAGGGGCTGATTTAGTAAATAAATAGCAATCACTCACTATCCCCTGAGTGTTTATAACTGCCTTAACAATCAGGTTTTTAACCTTGGGTGTTTTTTCTTCTGCCTTAATAAGAGTAGGTTTAACATATTCCACAATCTCTTGAGGAGCTTCAGTATCATGAGGCAAAGAATTGTTTTGATACATATTTTGGCTAAACATTTCTTCATAAGTAAGGGGGTTAGGTAGTTTTACTAACTTATAGTTCCCATTGTGTAGAAATGAAGCATGTCTGCTAAACATGGGAAAAGTAAATAATCTGCCCTCTTGTGAAATCACAGGATAGTTTTTTCTTAAACCATAGACTCCCATATAAGGAAATCTATCCTCCTTTTCGCAAGTATTAAGTTTTTCCACTCTGAGACTAAATGAGATAAAATGGCTGTTCTCAATCAAATCTAAATTGGATACTACCCTAAGTGCGACATCCGTATCTGTGTAGTTCAAAGAAGTCACTCCCGGGAAAACTTGCTTATTATCCAGTAAAACAGCTGCATAAGGTGGAAACACCTTATAATAAAACAGTGTCTTCTTACCATCTTTTAGTAATGAGAATGAGATTTTGAAGCTCTCCTTGTCATCAGAATCCTGACACTCATCTACAGAGGAAATGAAGTAATCAAACTTCTCCTTAAAATCAGAGGTTTCACCTTTTGCAGATACAGACATCTCATAAACTTTACCTCTAATCAATGGGCTATCAAAATCTACTTTACATCTTTCATCTTCACTATTCGAAATTGTGATATAATCAGCTCCGTTTTTAAAAAGCAATACATAAGCATTATATAGTGGAATTGTTTTTGCTAAAAAGTCATCATTTATAAAATTCAACTCTTTGGTTTCACAATAGATGATGAGCATAGAATACACTTCCCCGTTCTCGTCAAACTTTTCCTTCGAATCCAATAATTGAATTCCGAAGTGTTGGGGATTCTCTTTAATTGTGCTGGTTATAGTAAAGTCTGCAGAAAGAAGTCGGGCTGTAAACAGTAATAGCAGTATTAGTAAAACAAACTGTTTAGACATTATCCACCTCAATTGATATTCAATGGGACTGTTATCCAACAAGCAACAGCATCACCATTTAATTTTGCTGGTCTGAACTTCCATTGCCTCACACAATTTATTGTTGCATCATTGTATTTGAGATCAGGAGTATCCTTTATGATGATTTCACCTATTAATCCATCTGCCAAAATCTCAATTTCCAACAGTATAACTTTATCAATATCTTGCTCATCAACATCTTGATTGATATGTGAAAACTCGGTGATTAAGGGAGGAGTATCATATTGATTGGTTTTGGGAGTTCTTCCTTTCCTTAACTCACCAGTTGAGTCAAAAGAAAACTCTATCATTCCTTCCTTAAGTTGAGTAAGTGTATTTTCATCAATCCAGACAGGATAACTGCCCTCATCATCGATAAGTTTGGCATTGAAGCTCCTATACTTTAAATACTCTCTATTCTCATTGATGCGTGTATTTATAGTAAATGTTATCAAATCTTTGTACTTCTTGTCTACTGTTGTTTCAGTGAAGAATTTGGTAAATCTATCCCCTTTGGAAGCTATTGTGTATTTGCCCCAAGGTAAAGCCGGATTGGAATAATAATCAACATTATCTATAGTAATCGGTTTATCAAACTCACAGCCGTTAAGACTTGCAAATATTAGAAAATCTGTATCTACATTTATCCTGTCTTCTGATGATAATCTTTTTGTATAAATTGTTAAATTATTGAAGCATGTTTTATCTGCTTGTTTTAGAGTGATAAAATCTTCTATGTAGTCATCATCATTTTTTTGTATAACTATTTGCTGAGTTGTATCCGTGTTTGCTTCAGGGTAAGCATATGCAGCACTTGGAATTGCCGAATCCGGTCTTTTACCATCAAGAGCTTCAACTTCGATGGAGTAAACATGCCCATTTTTCAATCCCGGAGCAAAATAAGAACAGGTTGGGATATACTTATTCTTACTTAACCTAAAAAATGTTGTTCCACCCGGGATAAAGACCAAAAAACCTGAGTCAAATTCCTTCACTTTATATGCATTATAATAATTATTTAATACAACTTGAATACTATCACAATCTGTATATACGATTAACAATGCGTCGTAAAACAATGAATGCATGTATTGTGTATCTAATCTATCTAATAGCTGAATTTCAATGCTATTGGGTATCTCTTTAATTTCAGATTTCAGCAATAAATACCCTTTAAGTGGGTTATGGTGAATAACTTGGCTGAATATACAAACAGAAAAAATAAGTAATAACCCAATAATCACTATCTTATGCATTTTTATAGTCCTTTGAGATTTTCACTTGTCATTTCTCCGGTAAAAGTATATATATGTCAAATGCTATTTCTTAAATTAGATAGATTTCTCAAAATTTATCCCTTTATTGAAAAAAGGGCACATTACTGTGCCCTATGCTTTATTCATAGCAAATTATACGGTCTTAGAATCTGTCTTTAGGGTATTCTTCACCGGCAAGATAGCTGTCTATGGAACGGGCACTACGATGTCCGTCGGCAATGGCACTGATTGCGTCAGCGGTTTTATTAAACATATCACCTCCGATATAAATCTTCTGATCATCTGTTCTACCCCAACGGTCAGCTTCAATCTTCCACTTACCGAGTTTAACCTGCTTAGTCGTTTCGCCTTCAAGCCAACCGTATTCAGCCCCTTGACCGATGGCAGCTATAACTTTACTGACTCGCATCACTTCGCGACTGCCTTCGATAAGAACAGGAGAAGGACGCTTGCCTGAGCCGTCGTCAACCATCTCAGCTTTACCCCAAATCAAATCAAGCTTTCCGTCTGGAGCTTGTTCAATCTTGAGCGGGATTCCCTGAGTGATGAACTCAACATCTTCTTCGATTGCTTCTCTGACTTCGACCGGGTCAGCCGGCATGTCTTCGAGTCTTCTTCGATACAAGACTTTGGCTTTTGCTCCGAGATGACGGGCTGTTCTGGCAGCATCCATTGCAACATTACCACCACCGATAACAACAACATCATCACCGAGTTGGGGGTCTTGTCCCAAAGTAACAAGTTTCAATATATTCAAACCTGAGGTTACATTCGGAAGGTCTTCACCTTCAACCCCGATTTTAAATGACTCGGAAAGACCTATCCCTGCAAAGATTGCATCAAAGTCTTTATAGATATCATCGAAGTTGACATCTCTGCCGACTTTAGTATTCAAATGCACTTTTGCACCCAGACTTATGATGAAATCAATATCCTTATCCAGACTACCGTAGGGCAATCTGTATTCAGGAATACCGTAACGAAGCATACCGCCTGCAGCTTCATTCTGTTCAAATATCTCGACACTGTGTCCCATTCTGAGTAGATAGTAGGCAGCACTAAGTCCACCGGGACCTGCACCTATTATGGCTACTTTCTTACCGGAGGGCACAACCTCATCATGAAGCAGATCACGATATTTCTCAGCTTCCACACTATCGGTCAAATAACGCTTCAGCCAGCGAATCGAGACAGCTTCACCTCTAAGTGAAAGAGAACAAACCTCTTCACAGCGACGGGTACAGATACGCCCACAAACTCCCGGGAGAGGATTGGTAGCATAAAGAATCTTGATTCCGGCTTCAATATCATCCTCGCGAATTGCTCGTATGTAACCCGGAATATCCATGTGTCCCGGACAGGTGGCAGTGCAGATACCGCATTCAATACAGCGGTCTGCTTCTTTCTTTGCCTGTTCTTTTGAGAATCCCTTCACCATTTCAATGAAGGAGTTCACACGCTCTGCAGGGGCAAGCTCTTCCATCTTCACTCTCTCGAGGATTGAAAGCTCATAACCTTCCAGCCTTCTGTAGCCTTTTTCTTCATTATCCCAGGGTTTCTTATCAACTCCCGGGGTAAAACAAAAGGTCTCTCGAACATCTTTGTCCAGTCCCTCTTCCACCCATGTATAAGCATTGGACATAGTTAAGGAACCGGATGGACAGATATCCACGCACAAGGCGCACCAGCAGCAACGACCGTAGTCAATCTTAGGCCGAAGTCCGCTGTCGCCTTCTTTGGTTTCCGAAACAGGAATCATATCAATGGAGACATTTTGACATATCTCCGCACAAGAACCACAACCTATACATTTATCCAGGTCGTTTTGATGAAAACCACGGTAGCGGTCAGCGCCGGGTCTTGGTTCTTTTAACGTTTTTATAGTATAAGGCTTTTCGAAAGCCCTTTTCCAGACATATAGGGGGGATAAAACATCTTTTAAATTCATTATTACCTCTCAATCTCAGGCGGATATGTATGCAATGAAATCATTAATCCGTGCGTATCTGCGATGTTAACTCCAACTGCCAGATGCTCTAAAAGTGCCATCCCATGAGAATATGATGGACCTCTGACGGTAACTTTTCGAGGGAACTCAGAACCGTCGGATACCATATAGTAACCATATTCTCCGCGGGTTGACTCTGCTTTAACATAGGTTTCACCTGCCGGTACTTTCAGATGCAGGACATTAGGAAGAGTCGTATAAAGTGGACCACTCTTGGGCATGAGCATGATGATTTGGCGAATCAGGCTGATAGACTGATGCATCTCTTTCCAGCGAACCAGGGTACGGGCATAGGTATCACCTGCGGTCTCGGTTTCAATATTGAAATCCAATTGGTCATATACGAGATATGGACTATCCTTACGCAAATCTCTGGCTATTCCGCTACCACGGACATTGGGACCGACAACCCCGAATCTATCGATTAGATCAGGTGTGATTATCCCAAGTCCCTTTGCACGGGATTTAAAGACAGAGTTATGGAAGGTCACATAGTAAATCTCATCCAGAAGCTTGGAAGCACCATCGAGAACCTTCTCGGCATGCTGTATCCAGCCTTCCGGAAGTCCTCCGCGAACACCGCCCGGGATCATATACATGTGATATATACGGGCTCCTGTGAGCTCTTCAAACAGATCAAGAACATAATCACGATAGGCAATTGACCACTGAGCTACCGTGCCGGAACCAAAAGCTCCGCTCTGACCGCCAATCCACATGAAGAAACTGGCGAGACGGGAAAGCTCTAAATCCAGGGTTCTAAGCCACTTTGCTCTTTCCGGTATCTCAACACCCAGAAGTTCCTCTGTAGCAGCTGCGAATAGGTATTCATTGGTATCGGGTTCCGGAACACAGATTCGGCAAACAATCGGGAAGCAGTTTATATAGCGTCTGCGTTCCATCAGCTTTTCAAAACCGCGATGCAGATAACCAACATGTGTATTACATTTAATTATCTGATCACCACTTATATCAAGTTCAAGGCTCATATTTCCGGTAACACCGGGATGCTGAGGACCTTGCCACATTTTCAAATATTTCTGACTATCAAGGTCATAGACGGATTTACCGTCAACTATTGGCGGGTATTTATCATTCATCTTAGTCCTCCGGGTACAGATTTTGTCTCAGATAGTCTTCCGGTTCCACATGTTGGCGTGGACGATGGTCAAAAGTTTCTTCTGAGTATTTCTTAGTATCAAAATCCCGCCGCATAGGAGGAGGACCTTGCCAACTTTCTAAAATCATGGGTTCATTTACGCCCGGGCTTCCGGGAAAATCAATCCCGAACATCTCATGCAGTTCTCTTTGATAGACTCTGGCATGTCCCCAGAGGTGATGAATAGTATCCATCACGGCATTGTCTCTATCCAACATTACTTTGAGCCCGAAATTTACATGAAGCTCGTAGTTATGAAGCAGATAGGTTAATTGAAACTTGCCCTGCTCCAGCCAGTCAACAGATGTCATCAATACCAGATGAGTGAATTTAAGATAATCTCTCATATAAGTAATTGCTGAGACAAGCTGTGCTTTCTCGACCGTCACAAAGGCAAGATTATCCCGCTGTTGGTGATAATCGCTTAGGGTAAATCTGGAGGATAAATCTTCGTATATTTTATTCATATTCACTTACCAATTGTAATCCGGCATATTCCAGTCTGTTATGACTTGTTTCTGATTTGCTTTATACCAGTCGAAATTTTCGGCATAGAGATTTTGACCTTCAGCTTTACCTGCCATAATGAGTTCCTGTAGTTTCTGGAATCCGGCAAGTACAGCCTCAGGACGAGGCATACATCCAGTAACATACACATCCACAGGAATATAATGGTCAATTCGTTTTACTGTATTATATGAGTCCCAGTACATGCCACCATTTATAGCACATGAGCATACTGCAACCACAAACTTCGGTCCCTGCATCTCCTCATAACTGCGGACTATTCTCTTCAATGTTTTGATTGAAACATATCCACCAATCATGAACACTGAGGACTGACGGGGGGTTGGACGGGGTGCCATTCCAAATCTGGAGATGTCATATCTTGCCGTTAAGAGTGGACGCAATTCAACAGCTCCGCAACCGGTTCCGAAGGCAAGTATCCATAAACTGTGGGCTCGTGCCCAATTCAGGAACTTCTCCATCGGATCCCATGATACGGGCTTTACTACCTTTGGTCTGGCATCACAAAACCAATCCCGCTCTTCCTCAGGCAAATCGGCATTGGCAAGTGTGTTTTCGTCCACTGTCCAGTTATCTTTTGCCTGCTTTAGAGCTTTGGTTTCTTCCGGTTTATCTTTTTCTTTCATCAATTCTCCCTATAAGTAGGTAATAACAATAGCCAGGATGCCTATTGCTGTCGGTATTTTTAAAAAGAATCTTATGGAATCTTCAGTCTTGAATCTTGGATATGCAGCTCCGATGAACACACTGAACATATAGATTGCAAAAGTTTTCATCATCAATATTGGCAGTGTCGTAGCACCACCGAAATACAGGTTCATGAAAAGCACGAGTTTAGCTCCGGCAAAGATACCACGATTTGTTGCAAGCAATCCAAGGAATGAACCCTGATATTCAGTTGGTGGCCCCATTGGTATTTCCTGAGGTGCTATAACTATCGAGAAGGGGTTATACATATTCATTCCAAGCATGGATATCATCGCAGCAATTACTGCAAGTGGATTTGTAAACATCGTCCATGCAAGAATTCCACCTTGCTGAGCAGCTACAATCTCTGTAATATTCAAAGTATGGTATTGAATTACCAGACTGATCACAGAGAGGGCAAACGGTACTTCAAATGCTGTCATCTGAGCCAATCCGCGACTAACTCCCAATGCTGAGTATGGGTGACCGCCTTCTCCTGCTCCAAGTGCCATTCCCAACTGCCCGAAGAAGATGAAGTACATCACAAGGAGTACATCACCCGACATGGAGAAGTTAGAGAATAACTCCGAACCGAAGATGACAGGTATAAACATATATGTTCCGATACCACCCGCTATGCGGAAAATCGGTCCAAGAAAATACATCACACCGTGACTGATAGCGGTTCTTTTTGCATTATTCTTTATAATATCCACAAATGGCTGCCATACCGGAGGTCCTATTCTCCCTTGGACTCGAGCAAAGATTTTACGAACCATTCCGTTAAGAGTTAAACCCCAAACTGTTACTACCGCAAGAGAGACGAAGGCATAAAGGATTTTAGTTATAATACTCATTAATACACTCCCCCGACAAAGTATAGTACAATTATGTACGAGAATATATGCAATATATAGGTT
>JAFGVF010000076.1 GCA_016938155.1 Candidatus Cloacimonadota bacterium | reverse complement strand
GTTTAGCTCAGTTGGGAGAGCGTCTGCCTTACAAGCAGATGGTCGGGGGTTCAAGTCCCTCAACGCCCACCATCTTTTTACCCTGAATTTCAGGGCGTTTAGCTCAGTTGGGAGAGCGTCTGCCTTACAAGCAGATGGTCGGGGGTTCAAGTCCCTCAACGCCCACCATATATTTTTGCGGAACTTCGGTTCCGCTTTTTTTTTGTTGAGGCGAGTTGCGTTCGCCCAGTTTAGTAACGCAAGTGCCCTCACTTGCTTATATTTATGTACTGCGACTCCCCTGAGTTGCTGACAATTCGAAGAATTGTATAATTGAAGAGCTCTGCGAGTTCTAAGCAAGTGAGGTCACTCGCTTTACATTTTCTTTCAGCATTTTTCATTCGTAATTCCACTTTGGTGGTTAACTACTTTATCAATATCATCTTTTTTGTGTGTGTATAAGTTCCTGCTTCCATTTTAAAGAAATAAATACCACTGCTAACTTGATGATTATTTCTATCAGTTCCATTCCAGACAAGGTTATGATGTCCAGCGGGGAAATCCTGATTAGTCAAATTGATAACTTTTTGACCCTTGATATTGTAGATGTTAATGTTAACCCGTTCACATTGATTAAGATTGAAACTGATGTTTGTTACTGGGTTGAAAGGGTTAGGATAATTATTCAATAACTGAGTCTTTATTGGCAGAGTGGAATCTTCATAATTTGCGAGAGTTCCTCCTTCGCTATCGACTACGATATCGTCTAACATCAGGAAGAAAGTCTGAGCTGAGCAGCACAAGAAGGCTAAGTAAATCTGTTGTTCAGCATATTCTGACAAATCGAAGGTGTAACAAGTCCATGCTAATGGGACATAAATAGGTTCAGTTCCACCGATTTGAGTGAAGTCATCCGGTTCGTTCCCTTCTGTTGATAAGCATACTCTTAGTTGCTCGAAACCATACTGTGTAGTATAAGACCGTGCCCAGAAGCTTAACAAAGAACTATTAGCTCCCAACTCAATCTGAGGTGTAATCAGCCAATCTTCATTTGTTCCTGTATCCGCTGCAAAACAGGCTGCATATTTTGCACCACGATATGCATCAGCATAGGATACGGGAGGAGTTGTAGCTGCCGGATTGAAAACAATAAATGACATGGGGCTATGTTCATTAGGATAATTGATTCCATTTGTAAATCCATAAGTGTTTTGCATATCCGTGTCTATGGTAGTCCAAGGTACGAAATCGGTTGTAAAGTTCTCATAATTCTCAAAATTTTCCCCAATTATAGGAGGCTGTACTTCTAAATGTGTCCATAGAATAGGGTCACAAGTTTCTGATTCACCCGAGGGTAAAGAATAAATTGTACTAACCTTATACTCGTAATCTTCACCAACTGTAACATCTTCATCTATATAGGTATGTGATGTTATCGGTTCAGTGTTAATTAAAGCATTATTGCGGAACAGATTGCATCCTGCAATTTGCATTTGTGGTGCTATGGGAACTTCCCAAGTAAGTTTAACTCCATTATAAAGACTTGAACCGGTTAGGTTTACTGGAGGTAAGAAATCAGGGGGAATTATTTCGTTGTTGGAGTTGATAGTAAGGTTATAAACACCGATAACGGTAGTTTGCTCCTGTTCCCGCTTTCCTGATATACTTCGCCCGTCAGGAACATTGCTGATATGTGATAAACGGATATAATAAAACCCGCTTTCACTTATTTGCATTCTAATTTCAGGTTGACTATTGCCATGTGAGTCATCATCTGCGACAATAAGATTTTGTAAGTCTATATTAATATCCGGTGCAGAGTAAGGTCCATACACACACATATAAGTATCCATATGGGAGTTACTACCTGCTTCAGTATAAATCTGGATATTGGCAGGTGCTGTCTGCCAGAAGACATACCAGTCAATATCGGTCTCAGGGAATATAACACCCTCGTAATCAAATAAATCCGCCTGCACCTGAGTAGCGGTTGCCGGGGTATCATTATCATCCATAATATAGCCGTAACCGGAGATTGGGATGTTATGGATCTGTCTGGGTTGATTATCTGCATCATCAGGAGAGTTATCAGAGAAAGATATAAAAGCATTTTTACTCCCTACAGATGAAGGTGAAAAAGAGACATCAAGACTTACCGTTTCCATATAGGCAATTTGCATTGGATAGGTGTTATTGTCAGTCAGGATAAATTCATCGGCATCATCCCCGGTCAGAGTGATGTTCTCGGTAAGAATAAGCGGTGCTCCTCCGCTATTTCTGATTTGGATGGACTTTGTCTCAGAGGTGTTACCTGTATCAATGTACGCGAAATCTAAAGTAGTTGGAGTTATGAGCGGATAAGATGTTTGTGTCAACGGTATCGTTGTCAATCTGGTATTTGGAATGCAACTCAACAGCTCCCCGTCAGGAGGGTTGTCTGTATTTATATCAAAGTTGTTATCTATTCCAAAAATGCTTCGATTATTTTGTTTCTCTGAGCAATAAAAATCGTAACCACTCCCGCCCATATCAGTACGATTCTTTTTAACGGCAACTACTAAATTCTGACTACCGTCATAAACAAACCGATTAGCTTCAGGAAGAGTCAAACACATCCAGCCATCAGCGAGAGTCTCACTCAGCATCGTACCGTTCCAAACCTCTGTTAGAGAATTGAATGGTATCCAGGAAGCTGGTGTGTCAAAATTATCTTCAGGGGTTAATCCAAGATAAACAACCAATTGCGTTAAATTGTCTGTTTCACCTCTGCGTTTAAAATAGAAACTGATATCTGTGATAATCCCCGGATATCTTATTTCATCGGAAGTATGGATTGTTTGGGAGTAACAGTGTTCTTCATAATCTTCAAAAGGAAGAGGCTCTCTCAGCAGCATCTCATCACCTAAAATTACCATTCCTGCCGGATGAGTGGTAAATGACCAGACAGGACAATTCACAGCATCCCCGACCGAATTATAAGGGACAACTTTCCAGAAATAATCAGTACTGTAAGCTAATTGGGTAGGTAAAGTATAACTGGTTGAAAATCCGACATCAAGTCCATTTAGCACATTGGTCGGAGGATTATCAGTTCCTAAATAAATCCTGTAACCGTCAGGAGAATTCCCTCTATTTGCCCATAAAAGGTATGGGTAAACATTCTGACAGCTTGATTCGTTTACAGGATTGATCTCAACAGATGAATTTGGAACTTGATTGAAAGTAGTAAAAGACCAAACAGGGCAGTTTACTGCATTCCCGACAGAATTGTAAGGTATAACCTGCCAATAGTATTGGGTATCGGGGGTTAGACCAGCATAGTCAAACAAAGGTGTATTACCAGTATCTACCATGTTATGTGTATCTGAGGGGGGATTATCTGTACCGATATTAAGGAAATAGCCCTCTGCATTTGCTACTGCTCTCCAGTTAAGCCTTCCGGTTGAGGGAATGCCGGTACCGCCATCTATCGGAGATGTACATAATGCAGGAACGGGAACGATTCCATTATCCCAGAAAGATAC
>JAFGVF010000075.1 GCA_016938155.1 Candidatus Cloacimonadota bacterium | reverse complement strand
GGTTGTGTAAGGTACATTCTCGTCCAAATAATAAAACTGAATGACACCTTCCACACTTTCAGTAATATTAGTTATCGGTTTAGCTGTGGGTGTTCCATCCCAGGCGATACTATTGGGATTACTCCAATCATGGAAGGAGTTGATGTTATATGTTCCCGGTAAAGGGCAATAGGCAGTGTTAATTGCATTATTGTATGCTTTGGGATAGAAGCCTTGATGATCAGTTGTGTTAATCTCGTTGTTTTGAGCATGTTGCATGGTATAATCTTCATCGAAATGGTACACAACCATACCATGTCCGGGCGATGAGGCATTGAACCCTATCTGTTGCCTGTTCTCTAAGATAAAGTATTCGTTCGAAGTCTGAGTTTCAAAGATATAAAATTGCGGAATATCATTGGAATTGGTAAGAGTCAGCCAAGTTGGTTCGGAATATTCATCTATTGAAGTGAATTCACCCCATCCATAATACATCTTCATAAGAGGATTATGATGCGGTGGACATGAACCAGCGGGGCTTCCATTCCAGGAACCACCGGCCATAACATCCCATCTGCCTGTGCCGACATGGCTACCGCTTGTTTCATAATCAGTATCATAGAAGTCCGGGGCTCCAAGATTATGACCAAACTCGTGGCACATGACACCGATTGTACTGATATTTCCGTTATATATCTCCGGTTGTGAAGTGTAGGCATTTACAATGACTCCGTCATATTGTACTTCATAACCGCTATACTGCAAACTGGAACTGTGAGACCAGATATCAGTGGGGTCTCCTGATGCTTCCTGTCCTCTTCCCTGATGGATAACGGCAATTCCATCTACCCATCCGTCATTATCATTATCAAACTGGGAAAAATCAACACCTGCAGCTTCAGCAGCATCAACAGCATGTCGAGTAAATAAACCCCAGTCCGAGGCATAAAAATCGTGAGTTCCGGATACAGTTACCCATTGTGTAACAACTGTATTTACAGTAAGCTGATTGTAAGAAACCTCGTGATAAAAGTCTTTGAAACTACCTGTACCGTTATATCCTTCTTCATTCATGTAGTTGTCGAAGTCATTTTGATCAAAGGTAGTGTTTGTATCACTAAAGTTAGCTAAAATCATTAATAAATAGTTAGTTCCTGTTGTGGGGAAACCATCCCTTGTCCCATAACGGGTAGGGAAATCTCTTTTTATTTCCTCAATCTGTCGAGAACTGTAGAAAACATTTTTATCGATACTTCTAAGGAAACTCTTTTCTCTCTCACTCCGATGCTCGGGATTTGAGGCAACAACAGTAGATGCTACCATGTCTCCCTCAGGAGAAGTAATTGCATATACCTTGTTCCCTTGACGGTCATTTAAAAGCTTGAAACCATCTGTGGTCTCGCCCCAATTAATTCTTTCGTCTCCCTTTACAAAAAGACTTATTTCATCACCGGAAGCCTGTCTCCAGGTTGTTAATTCCGGTGATGCAGGAACAGCATTCATTACTACGGTCAGAATCATTAACAGAGTAATAACTAGTAACGATTTATTTCTCATGTACATCTCCTTTTCTTTGAAACAAAATAATCCGAATGTGGTTAAACTTGTCAAAATTATTTTACACTCCCTCTTTTCTGATTAACTTGAACCTGTACAAAACATCATCTGAAATTATATATTCATAAAAGAGAAAGCTAGCTGAATTGCACAAGAGAAGCAGGTTTAGTTCAATTCTGAAATTGAGTTTGGTCAGCAAATCCAATCTTGAAATCAAAAGTATTATTTTTTAAACAAAGAATTTCTCTGCAAGGTCCTTATCCTGAATTCATACAAATGATCTTGAATTCCCGCTGAATGCACTTGCACAACAGTATGTTTATAAGTGTGGCAAGGTGTAGAGGGATGTGCACCTACCGGACCCGATTTTCTACCTTACTTAGTATGTTGTTAATCAATCCACAGTGCGTTTTATGCAGAGTTTGGTCATTTTTACTCCTCATTTACACTTCTTTTCACCATCGCACTGTGATCCCGCTGTGCCGTCACTGTGCACCCAGTATCCACGCGGTGTCACAGTGCGTGGGTAGTGCGAGGGAAGTGAAAAACATGTGTTTGAATTGCACATTGTTGAACCGTGAGAAAATGGGACAATATTATAAAACAACTTCAATAGAAACAGTAACAAAATTAAAACTAAGCTAAAATTCTGCTGGAATTCCTTGAGTTTATATGGTTTCCATTCTTCTTCCTACCTACCTCAATATTTTTGGCTGTAGGACAGCCCCGAGAGAGATTGCTAGTGTGACTTGCGTTCGCCATGGTGCCGGTGAGAGATTGAAGCAACACTTCCGGAAAGGATTAACTTTGACAATTTATCCCGTTTCTTAGAATTAGACTTGGTTGGAGGAAAAATGAAGAGATATATCGTTTTAATAATTGTTCTGTTAGGAATACTTGGATGCACAAAAAGCAAGATTGATAAAGTTGATTACACCTTAGATGAAGACGAAATATTTGCCCAATTGGATGACATC
>JAFGVF010000074.1 GCA_016938155.1 Candidatus Cloacimonadota bacterium | reverse complement strand
TGTGCATTTTCGATGGATGCCTTATGCATTCTGATTATCTTCTCATTTTCAGCGTTGTCGATAATATCCTGAATGGCGGTAATTCTGGCTTTATGGCTTATAAAGAGGCTTTCCTTTTTGTTTTTGACCAACTCATTAATTCTGAAGGCATGCTCTTGCTTAGCGGCAGTCCATTGCTCATAATGCCTTTCATCCAGATAGTTCCAGCGTTTTTTCTCGATTATTGTATTTGATAACAACTCACAGTCTTCAGCAGTTTCCAGGAGGGAGATAATCTTATCTTCAACTGCTTTATCAGAGCAGATGGGTTTCAAAACCAAATCCTTTTTGATTCCCTGAACCTCCCATTTGTAGATTGCAAAGTCATAAGTACCGGACTTTAACTCCGAATCATAAGCCTTTATGATAGTATATGGTTCCTTTACTTTAGAGCTGAATTCCGCTGCCTGTTTTGATAAGGGATGAATAGGGTTAATAAGCTCAGTTTTGTGGTTTTTCATGGCATATCCGGTATCGAAAGTCATGCTGAAATGAGGTTCAGAACCTTTCAGCCAATCCTGCCATTTCTTGTTGTGGAGACCTAAAGCCTTATAATCATTTAATAGCTCATTTCGTGCTTCTTGAGACAATCTCAGAGTTTTTGCTTCTTTATCTCCCAGTATAAATTCCTGCTCTTTCCCCAGTTTAGTTCTTAGATAGTGATTAATACTTCGTTCAATCATTTCGGGTGAAAGCCATAAGCTGCTTGCTGATTTTATTTCTTCATTCATTCTGGTTTGAGGTACTTCTATACCGAACAGCTCATGTTGTTTCTTTTCCAGTATTTCTTCTTCCTGGATTTTCCTGATCTGATTATCCGCAAGTTGCTTTAATTTTGCTTCCCGCTCTTCTTTGGTTAGAGTGAAATCTTCGGCAATATCCTTAATCTCTTTGGTAATATCACCAAGAATCTCCTCAGTATCACCAATTGAACTTTCGAATACTCCAATCCTCAGCAAACACCTTTCATATATCTCGGCATCTATGGTATTCGGGGTTATTAAGTTATAAATCACAACCTTATCACTCTTCTGTCCATTACGGTCAATACGCCCGATTCTTTGCTCAATCTTCATTGGATTCCAGGGTAGGTCATAGTTCACCATTGCATCGCAGAATTGATAGTCCAAACCCTCGCAGCCAACTTCAGAGAAAAGCATAACATCAATGCTTTCTTCATCTTCTTTCGGCAGTTCAAACCTTCGCCGGAGTTCTGTTCTATCTTCGTCTTTAACTCCACCATGGATTAAACCAATGCGTAAGTTTTCCGCAGAGAGTTTATTAAAAAGATAATGCAGGGTATGCCTAAAGCTGCTGAACAGCATCAGTTTATTATTGGGTAATTTCTGTTTATCGGTAATAATCTTTTTTAAGGCATTGTACTTTGGGTCATCTCCACTTAAGGAATGACAAATTTCAATGATTGTGTTTATCTGCTCTCTGATATCGTCTATAATACTTTGATTGGGAATAGATTCTCCCATTTCATCCCATTCCAACTCATCTAATTGTCGGTTGAGCATTTTCTTCAAGAACGGCACAAGCCCAAAGATACTGCTTGCAACCTGCCTGCGAATAGTGGACATCAAGAACTTTAAAGATTCGTTACCATGAAAAATACTGAGTATCTGTTTTTGAATATTCAACACTTCATCATGAACAAGCGACTGCTCAGGCGTATAATCCACGAGGACAGTCTCAGGATGTCGAGTTGTAAAACTGCCAATATCTCTCCTACGGGTTCTGTTGATAATGGAGTTAAAGGAATGTAGTCCTTCTATATCATTGAGAATCTTCATTCTTTGTTGGTCGGTTAGCTTTGGTTTCGAAAGTTCCTCAATTGTTTCTTTGAACTCAAGTTTTTGACTGACAATTGCCCTACCCCAGGATGTTTCTGCTGCTTGCAAGAGCAATTCCTTAGCTGTTATCTGCCAATCAGGTTCTGCATATCTGACAGTTTTGGCTGCCTGATTTATAAACGGATTCGGCTCTGACAAATTCTTAAAACTGTTTTTATCTATTATAAGGTCAGGTCTAAGGAGATTTAGAAGTACAAACAAGTCTTTACTCCCCAGTTGAATAGGAGTCGCAGTAAGGAAAAGCACTGCTTCGGCGTTCTCACAGAAGAACTTCGTAACTTTATATGTTGATGTATTAGTATTCCTGATGTGATGAGCCTCATCAACAATAACTAAGTCGAATTTAGGCGGTGGGTCAAGGTCAATTAATCCTTTTTTCCTTTTGCTCTTATCTCCCATAAGTAAATTATCATCAAACAAAGAGTAAGGAACTATCGCTTTTCTATGATGTTCAGGCCAAACTCCGTCCTTATCACATTCATCGATACACCATCTAAGCTCTTTGCTTCCAAGTTGGGTTAACTTCTCATCAAAGCGTTGCATCTCATTTAGCCATTTCTTCTCGACAACAAGAGGTTTGGGACAGATAATCAAGATTGATTTCATATCTCTTCTTGCCTGTAGTTCTTTAAGAATCAACCCCGCTTCTATTGTTTTCCCCACACCTACGCTATCAGCTATCAGCAACCTCGGACGGTCTGATTTGATGAATTTCAATACGGGTCTGAATTGATAGGGAATAAAGTCTATCCTTGCTGAATTCAAAGAGTAAAGAGTTGATAGATTGGGATATTTTATCTGAATTGCCGTTATTGCAGCGTGGAAATCATCTGCCTTCAATCTCTTCATCTCTCCCTTTGTTACAGGCAAGAGCTGTGATTCGTAATACGACTGCTCATCATTATTTATGTAAACAATGTACTTGTTCTCAGTCTGTCTTTTTAAAACCTCTGTTACAATGCCCTTCAACTCGGGATTGGTCTTTAAACATACTTGCTGTCCGACTTTAAACATTTCCATTGTATTCTGCACTTCAACCTCCAAAATCTGAGCTTCGATATTAAGAGACTTTTTCTTCGCTTCATCGACTTCAATTATCAAGGCAGATGAAGGATTTATTATCATTAAGAATCTCTTTAAAGTGTCTAAATCTCGATATTTATCTTCAGCGTTAACTCCGTTGCTGTCAGGATGTGCCCATCTGTTTCTGATTGTTTGCATCTCTTTCATATAATGCCGTTGTTCGGGTTCAATGTTATTTTGCGTTGAAATCAGATGCCAATTGGAATCAAACACTCTTAACAAGGCAGCTAAATCGAGGCTTTCAAGAGAGGTTATCTTGGAACGGGTTATTCGTTCTTTTTGTTTATAGCTTAAACTAGTCA
>JAFGVF010000073.1 GCA_016938155.1 Candidatus Cloacimonadota bacterium | reverse complement strand
TACTCAATCAATTCACTTTGGGGGGTAATCGGATAAGCAAAATATAATCTGCAGCCGGCTCTTATAGCGGCTTCTGCTACTGCTTCATTTCCTTTCATCAATATTTTAGCCATTTCTTACTCCTTACTTTTCGACAGTTATTGCAACGTCAGGACAGGTCATGTAACACATTTTACATGCTATACATTTCTCTTGGTCGATGCATTCCGCATAATGATAACCTTTTTTGTTTATGTTCTCAGAAAACTGAATTATCTTCTTCGGACATGCCACAATACAGAGACCGCAACCCTTGCAATACTCAGGATTAACTGTCATTCTTGCCATAAGATCACTCCTTCTTTATGTTTAAATTTCTTTCTTAATTATATTTACGAGACGATGAATTCCCTCTATATTTTTCTCATTGGAGGCGTAGGAGAAGTTGATTCTCATGGTATTTGTTCCGCTTCCATCACAGAAGAAGGATTGTCCTGCAACAAAAGCCACATTTTCTTCCTGAATTGCTTTTACGAGCATGTCATTAGTATTAATGTGTTTAGGTAAAGTAACCATCAGGAACAACCCGCCTTCGGGTTTAGTCCAGCTAACTCCTTCAGGCATGTGCTGCTCGAACAGGTCAAGCATGGTTCTTTGTTTAACGCTGTACATTTGAATAATCTTCTTGATATTAACATCCAGCAGACCCTTTTCCAGATATCTGGCTGCAATTCTCTGATTGAACGGGGGAGTACATAAATCGGTTGCCTGTTTTGCGACCACAAATTTATCAACTATCTCAGGATGGGCAATAACCCAGCCGATTCTAAAACCGGGAACAAACAACTTGGAGAATGTTCCAAGAAGTATCACATGTCCCGTTCCATCCAATTCATACATTGTCTTTTGATGTTCACCGATAAAACGGAGTTCTCTGTAGGGACTATCTTCAAGAATAAGTACATCATATTTATGACCGAGAGCGATAATCTCTTCTCTTCTGCTCTCGCTCATCGTAATACCTGCCGGATTCTGGAAGTCCGGAATCACATAGATAAATTTCGGCTTAACATTTTGTTGCTTCAGCTCTTCAAGTTTTTTCTCCAGCAGTTCCGCACTCATCCCGTCTTCATCTAACGGGATACCGTCTATTTTGGCTCCGTAACTGTTGAATGCACTCAAACCGCCTAAATAGGAAGGTAAGCCAACTAAAATTGTATCACCACGATTTATAAAAATCTTCGCTACGAGGTCAAGTGCCTGCTGAGAAGCTGTAGTGATAATAAGGTTCTCTGTAGTTATATCCAGTCCTTGCTGACGATACCTGCTGACGAGTTGTTCTCTTAGGAGTATGTCACCTTCAGTTGCTCCATATTGGAGTGCAATGGAAGACTCTTTTTCGTCGTCCATTATATCCATCATAATCTGTTTCAGTTCTTGTCTGGGAAATGAATCCGGCGAAGGTAGTCCACCGGCAAAAGAAATAATCTCAGGGCGGGAGACAAGTTTAAGCAACTCTCTGATCGCTGAGCGTTTCATTCCTTTTACACCAACTGAAAGTGCACCATTCAGGTCCTTAATCATCTCGATCCTCCTCATCTATTTTTTTTGATATTTATCACTAATGTAGCTCTTTAAAAGTTTCCGTCTAAGAAATTGTTTTGGAAAATATTAGTCAACCTTTTTTCCCTATATAAGGAATAATACTTAATAATTGTTAACACAATTCGCAGATAAGAGCACTCGCCTAAATATTATGAAATAAGCTATCTGCTTTAATTTCAAGAATTAATATATTCTAATTGATTGAATTTCTCCAACTGTTCTTTTACTTCGGAAAGTAATTCTCTTTCACCACGGACTTCCACAATATAGGCATCTTTTTCCGGATCACAATCCATACTGATTATCTCGACTTTCTTTTCTAAAAAAGCTATCAACTTCTCCATCTTCATTGGGATTTCGAGTTGTGTTTCACCTTTTCTTTTCTCCAATCTCTCACAAACCTTATCCAGAAGCAACTTCATATCAGAGTCTTCCACAGCTGAGAGAAAAATTGTGTGAGGATACCGTTCCTTTAGTTGTTTCTTTAATAATTTAAAGCCGATACCACCAATCAAATCGGTTTTATTGAAAACAAGACAAGTATCAATATCATCAGCTCCAATTTCTTTCAGCACAGAGTTTACTGCCTCCATATTACTTTCAAAATCGGGTTCTGATAAATCAATCACATGTAGTAGCAGATCAGCATTTATCACTTCTACAAGAGTTGAATGGAATGATTCAATAAGGCAATGTGGCAAGTCCTTGATAAATCCGATTGTGTCCGTAAGTATCGAGTGATTGCCTTTGGGAACCGGTATGTACCTTGACGAGGGGTCTATGGTGGCAAACAGCTGGTCAACAGCCGTGACATTGGCTTGAGTCAATCGATTAAAGATAGTCGATTTCCCTGCATTTGTGTAACCAACTAACGCAATAACTTTGAACTTACCACGGTTGCTGCGTTTAGTATAAGTAATCTGACGAATCTCTTCAAGTTTCTCTTTTAGGTGCTGTATGCGTTTCTGAATAAGCCTTCTATCAATCTCGATCTGCTTTTCACCGGGACCTCTTGTGCCTATTCCACCTTCGATTCTGGAAAGATGTCCCCAAAGATGTTTTAAACGGGAGTAGTTGTATTCCAATTGAGCCAGTTCCACCTGTAGTTTAGCACGGTTTGTTTTGGCATGAATAGCAAATATGTCGAGAATAAGTTGTGTCCTATCGATTACTTTACATCGGGTAAATGCGGAGATATTCTTAACTTGAGATTGACTGAGATTATCATTAAAAATGAGGGTTGTCACCTTTTTATGATGACAAATCTTTTTAATCTCTTCTAACTTACCTTTACCGATATAAAATGTTGGATTCTGCTTCTCAAAAGTTTGAGTTATTTTCGCTTCAACAGACACTCCGGCTGTTTTACTAAGATTCTCCAATTCCAGCATCCTTCGCTGGTAATCGGCTTTCTTAATTTCTTTGGGATAACCGCCAACCAGAATAACTCTTTCGTTACTCAGATTAATCCTTCTCGTAAATTAATATTTTCTTATTCTCCTCTCGCCACTTGAGATATGCTTCCTTGATATCAATCTCCCAGAGAGTTCGTTTATCATCGGAATCAAATGTCAGGATATCGATATAATGCTTTTTATTTGTCTTACCGATAAAAGTTTTCTGAGGAATCTCCACCTTCAGTTCTCCATCTCTGCTGATAATTGAAACTTCGTTTAAATAAACACCCGGCATAATCTCTATAACTGCCCTCGCTTGAACCATCCCGTTCGGGACATCACGAAACTTAATCTTCATTATCTCCGTCCTAAATATTGCTATACATTTCTCTCAATAACATTATTGATATTGATGTCAATAGTTTTTCGTTTAATCTGTCCATTTTCACCTAACTACTATCTCGAGTTAAATGATTTCTTACTTAAGCCAAGCTTAACCCTGAAATGAGTTTTATCAAAAACTGTAATCAGAATACTTGACCTGCTTTTTAGCACCAATCTAAACCTATTTATTGGGTCTTTTTGGCTTCAATATATGAGTTAATTTCTTTTCTCAATTTATCTGCTTCCCTTTCGGCAGTTTCCGCGAAAAGAGATGAGCTGTCCTTGAAGATAATACCTCGTGAGGAGTTAATCAGGATTCGCAAATCATCCGGTTTCGCTCCTGCAAACTTCACAACCTCCTCAACACTGCCACCCTGGGCACCGATACCCGGAACGAGAAATAATGTCTCTGGCATAAGCTTACGCAATAAGCCGAGTTCATTACTATTGGTTGCACCGACTACCGCTCCCGCTTGATTTACAGGCAAGGCTGTAAGATCAGACGCGATGGCTTTATATAGGTCTTCTCTCTTCAAGTAATCAGCAGAAGTGGGGTTAGAAGTCAAGGCAAGTGAGAAGAAGAAATTATCTTTAAATGAAAGCAGTGGTTTATATACATCATGCCCCATTAACGGATTAACAGTGATTGCATCGCATTTCCATATTTCATAGAATGCAGAGGCATACTGTTCCATCGTGTTTCCTATATCTCCGGTTTTCACATCAAGGATAATCGGAATATATGATGGAATGTAGTCAATAGTTTCTTCCAGGGCTTTAAGTCCCAGCTTCCCGGCTGCAAGATAGAATGCGAAATTGGGCTTATAGGCTCCGACATAATCCTTCGTATAGTCGATAATCTCTTTATTGAAAGAGAAAATAGGGTTTTTATCTTTTTTCAGGCATTCGGGTAGCTTGGATATATCACTGTCGAGACCGACGCAGACATAGGATTTATTTCGTTTAATGATTTCTTGATATTTCTCCCAGAAACTCATAATTAATCCTTAAAGACAACAATCTGAACAGAATCATCGTTATCGGTTTCTTCAAAGGAAACTTTTATTACCTCTTCTTTGGAGGTTGGGATGTTTTTGCCAACAAAGTCGGCTTTAATGGGGAGTTCTCTGTGTCCACGGTCAACCAGCACTGCAAGTTGTATCTTCTGAGGTCTTCCGAAATCAAGAAGAGCATCAATAGCTGCCCTGACAGTTCTGCCTGTATATAGCACATCATCGACAAGGATTGTGGTTGTATTCTCAATCTCAAATTCAATTTGTGAACCTTTGATGACCGGCTGTTTTGAGATGGTTGTCAGGTCATCACGATAAAGAGTAATATCAAGAATACCGACAGGGATTTCCACATTTTCAATCTCTTTCATATATTCGGCAAGTCGGTTTGCCAAGGGTACACCACGGCTCCTGATTCCAACCAGATAGATGTTATCAAGACCTTTGTTCTGCTCGATAATTTCGTGAGCTATTCTTTTAATCGTTCGCTGGATAGCGTCTTTGTCCATTACGATACTCTTCGTCTTCATGGTTCCTCCGGTAATATTATAGTTTCAATTTAAATATCTTTTCTTTATGCTTTAGTCAAGTAATTATTGCGATGCTTCGATTTCTTCCCACCTGTGCAGAAGTGTGTCCAATTCCGATTCAAGCTTTTTGTTTTCCCGATCAATGGCAATAAACTCATCTCCGCTTAGCGTAGCAGCCATTGACTGAAGAATTTCCTCCAATTCGCTCATTCTTGCCTCTATTTCGTCAATTTTGCTTTGAATCGACTCCAACTCCCGTTGTAACTTATAAGTAAGCTTAGATGGTGTTTTCTCGACTCTGACGGGGGCTTCCTTTTTTTGTTCCGATTCTTCAGCTTTTTTAAAGCGTTTCACAAGCAGATAATCCGAATAATTGCCTGCAAATTTGTGAACTCTGTCGGGTTCAAAGATGAAGAGGCAATCAACAACTCTATCGAGGAAGAACCTGTCATGAGAAACAACCAGTACACACCCTTGAAAGGCATCCAGATAGTCTTCCAGTATTTCCAGGGTTTGCAGATCAAGATCATTTGTCGGTTCATCAAGGATAACGAAGTTCGCACCGAACATGAGAGATTTAAGAAGGTATAATCTCTTCTTTTCTCCTCCTGAAAGACTTTTTATTTTGCTTTGTTGGTGCTTGCCGTCAAACAGGAATCTTTCCAGCATCTCGGTTGCTGAATGAAGTACTCCATCTTTAGTTCGAATGTTTTCAGCATAATCGGTTATATATTCCAGAACACGCTTCTCGGGAGGCAGGTCTTCCATTGCCTGAGTGTAGTATGCAAAACTGGTGTTAATCCCGACCTTCACCGAACCTGTATCAGGTTCAATCTCACCTGTAATCAATCTAAGTAGGGTAGTCTTACCGCAACCATTTGGACCAAGCACACCTATGCGTTCATTCTTTTGAAAGAGATGTGTAAAATTATTAAGGAGCATGTTTTCGTCATAAGCTTTACTGATGTTCCGTAGTTCCAGAATTGTCTTACCGAGTCGCTGATTGGCGAAAGAGATTTCCAATTCTTTGTTTTCAATAAGATACGACTTGTCTATCAGTTCTTTAACGCGATCGATGTGGTTCTTGGGTTTCGATGTTCTGGCTTTGGCACCTCTTTGCAACCATTTCATCTCTTTTTGAAGCTGGGCTTTTCTTCTGGTTTCCTTTCTTTGCAGGGCAGTAATCTCAGTTTGCTTCTTTTCAACATAATAACTGTAGTTTCCTTCATACCATTGAACCATACCCAAATCAACTTCCGCTATGATATTACAAATGGAATCAAGAAAATAACGGTCATGTGTAACGAAAAGGATTGTACCGACGAAATCTGTGAGATAGTTTTGCAACCATTCAATTGTGTCGATATCAAGATGATTTGTCGGTTCATCAAGAAGTAAAATATCAGGTTTTCCAATAATAGTGCGAACAATATCCAGTTTTCGCTTCTGACCACCGGATAACAAGGACACAGGTTTATCGGTATCAGTTAGACCAAACTGTGTGAGTAAAGACCGTGCTTCCGATTCGATATCCCAAATCTTGTTGATATCCATATACTCGCTCAATTCCGAAAGTCTATGCATCATTTCAGGAGTATTGTTACCTTCCAGATGTATTCTCAGATGGTGATATTCCCTGATTATCTCGAAGTGAGGTTGGTCACTTTCGTACACCTGCTCTATCACGGTGTTTTGATCATTAAAATCCGGTTCCTGAGGTAGAAATACCGCTCTGATTTCATTACGATAAGTAATTCTCCCTTTGTCGGGTATTGATTTACCTGCAAGTAGCTTCATCAATGTGCTTTTACCGGTACCGTTTGCTCCGATAATACCGATTTTACTCCCCTCGTGGATTCCGAAGGAGCAATCTTTCAAGACAACTTTTTCACCAAAAGCCTTATTTATGTTTTCAGCTGTTATCAATACTCTGGCGATGTTTACACCTTCCTTGTTCTTTATAAAAAAAGTTCCTGCTATAAAACAGGAACTCATTTATCGATTATAATTTCTATTCTAGGACTCCTGCGAGTTTATCGCGGAAGAGCTTTTCTATCTCTTTCATTCTTCTTTCGGTTACCGCTTCGAATCGAAGGACTAATACGGGAGTTGTGTTGGAAGCTCTGCAAAGTCCCCACCCGTCTTTAAAGGTGACTCTCACGCCATCGATGTCATTTACATCATAGCCTTCTGTTTTGAAGATGTTGACAATTTTCTCTACAATAGCGAATTTCTTTTCTTCTGGTACATTGATATGTAACTCCGGTGTATTAAACATCTTCGGGTGGTCGGCAAGGAACTCACTTACGGGCATATCCCAGCGGGACATTATCTCTACGAATCGGCAACTCACATATATAGCATCATCGAATCCAAGATATCTGTCTTTAAGGAAGATATGACCGGACATCTCGCCACCGACTTTTATGCCTGCTCTCCGCATCTCATTTTTAATATTGGCATGACCTGTTTTGTACATCAGAGGTACTCCACCACAGGCAGCAATATCATCAAAGAGGTTCTTTGAACTCTTAACATCGGCAAGTACAGTTTCGCCCTGATTGTATTTAAGGAAATCACGGGCAATGATATTGAGTATCTGATCGCCATAAAGCATGTTGCCCTCTTCATCAATAACACCGATTCTATCTGCATCACCATCGAGTCCGATTCCGACTTCTGCATTGGTTTCTATCACCTTGGCAATAAGCTGTTGGTTGTATTTCAGAATTGTCGGGTCTGGGTGATGATTAGGGAATCTGCCATCCGGGTCGCAGAAAATTTCTATAACTTCACATCCGAGTTTTTTCAGGATACGGGGGAGATATGGACCACCCATACCGTTACCGCCATCAACTACCACTTTTACCGGTCGTTCGATTTCTATATTGGCAATTATGTAATCAATATATCGTTGTTCTATGGATTCATCTTCGAGGAAAACACCATCACCTGATTCGAAATCCTCATTTTGGATTAGCTTCAGGATTTCCTGTATCTCATTCCCGAATACGCTTGCCAAGCCGTTATTAAGCTTAATCCCATTATACTCAGAGGGATTATGGCTTGCCGTTATCATAGCTCCGGCATCTGTTTTCAATGCCCAGATGGAGAAATACATCAAAGGTGTTGCCACGATACCAATATCTACAACATCACAACCTGTTTCCATCAAACCACGACTGAATTGCTCTTTGAATGAGGGTGTACTCAGTCTTGCATCTCCGCCTAAACTGACAGTTTTCAAATTATGTCTTCGTAACCAAGTACCGAATCCTTTACCGATTAAATACACTGTCTCTTCAGTCAAGTCCGAGCCAACAACTCCGCGGATATCATATTGTCTGAATATTTGTGGATTTACCATAATCTCTCCTTATTTTCCTAAGTCATTTACGACTTTGCCTTTTCTCGGTTTGGGACGATGGTTGTTCTCTCCATCTTTTATCGGCTTGGGTCGATTGTCATTCTCTCTATCTTT
>JAFGVF010000072.1 GCA_016938155.1 Candidatus Cloacimonadota bacterium | reverse complement strand
CCTGAGTTTCGCTATTCCAATGACCCTGCCAATGCTACCTGGGATACAGCTTTACCAATCTATAATCCCGATATATTCATCCCTGAGTGCTTTAGCGGATACCGTGCTTCCATCCGAATCAACCCGTTTGAGGCATTCGGAATCATGCCCTGGATGGGTGGAGAATATCAATTTGTCCTCTTTACAAAAGTAAAAGATGCCGCAGGAAACATCTCGAGTGAAAGCGATGCTACGGTTGGTGTTTTATCGGTAGAGGTTCAGTCCGGTTGTATCAAATGCTGGAACTGCGTTGATATTTGCCCTGAAAACGCCATCAGTAAAGGTTCCTCAAAGGCAATCATAGATTTAAGCAGATGCACCCGTTGTGGAGAGTGTGTCATGGAATGTGCAGATACAGGTGCTAAAGTCATCTTTTTTAAAACTGAACAGATATATGGAGTAAAATAGTGAAAAAGAAGTACATAATCCTAACCCTTGTTCTACTCACAGTACTCATTGCTATCTCTGTTGATGCTTTTGATCTCCCTATCATAGAGCGAAACAAATGTGTTGGTTGTGAGGACTGTATTCAATCCTGTCCTGTAGATGCAATAACGATAGTCAGCGGAAAAGCCGTGATTGATAATAAGACCTGCATCAACTGCGGGAAATGCTATCGTGCCTGTACCTATAACTCTATAAGGACTCCTCATGAATAAGTTTATTATCATCATTCTGTTGCTCTTTATTCTGGTTGTAGTTGCCTGTGATAAAGTTACCAAGCCGGAGTTTAATACGGATAAGTCCACCTGTAATGGATGTGGTAGTTGCATAGATGTTTGCCCGAATGATGCGATTGAATTCGATAGTAACGGTAAAGCTGTAATCGACCAGACCAAATGCATCCAGTGTGCCCGATGTGTACCTGTATGTCCTCAGGGAGCAATCTATTAATGAAAAAGATCATCATTATCATTATCATCATCCTCATCCCGATATGTCTGCAGCTATTAGCCAAAGAGCCTACTAAGTGGATTAATTTAAGATATTTGAATTATACAAGCGACGGTGAAGAGCGGTTTGGTTTTAGAAATACATATCTTGGATTCTATGACTTAAAGTATAATCTGGCTTCAGAAATTGGTATTGACTTCCTCTTAGGCGAAAAGGCTTATCCCGACAACTATAACAATATAGGAAACCGTTTGAGCAGTAATCTGGTCTGGAGCCTTAATAAAACTTACTTACAGGCTGGATTCAATAGCAACTACTATGGCTTTAAAAGAGCATATCCTACCCATATTGACGGGCTTTTCTATCCTGATGTTGAACCTGTGTTAAAGAACAATCTTACTTTTATGGCAAAGCAAACAGTCTGGAATTTTGACCTGGAAGGTTCTCTCAGATACCGGAATCTTAACTATGAATATGGGGATCCCGTAAGTTCAGAACAGGAAAATGACCTGTTTTCTGACCTTAAGATTAACTACAGGTTCTACTCCGACTTCTCAGTGTTTGGAACACTCTATTACAAGGATGACTTAGCAAATATAAAATCCTCTGAAATCCCTCCCGATTATCCAATCAGCGACCCGGAAAGCTACTATAATGAACTTGCTGTAGGTGGTGGTCTGTCCTGGAAACATCGGATCGGACTAAATCACGGGATTAAAGCCCAAACACAATATCTCTACCGTGAGGGAGACACACTGCCAGATTATTTACAGAATTACTTCCTCACCGACATTAGATATACATTCACTCTTACCCCTTCTTTAAACGGCTTTTTGGGCTATATAAACAGAAGCTGTTATGCCCAAGCAAAGGATGTTACAACTGCCAAAGATGGGGAAGGTGATGAGGGCAAGTTCTATCGGATTGCCAATGTTGTGAGAGCTCAGCTTAAGTATCAGCTTAATCTGCTTGATGAGAGGGCTTATTGCTGTGCCGGGGCAAAATATAATCCTGAGAACAAAACTGATCGTTATTTCGTGGAAGTGTCTTATCCTGTAATATCCCGTCTAACCATTAAAGCAGGAGATGCCTTCTCACCGGAATACTATAATGACATTTACTGTGGTATAGAATTCATGCCACGAAGACTTCATACTCTGTTTTTAGAGAATAGATATACTATCGTGAGAAATGATATTACTGCTCTGGCTGATTATAACTTGTTGACTGTCGGGGCTCGGTTCTTCTTTTAATGCTTAAAACTCTGACAGAAGGCTTTTTACTTGGGCTGACAACCGGCACAACCTGTCTGGTTACCTGTACGCCGATTTATCTGCCATTTATAGTGGCTGAAAAGAGAAGTATTCTCCGCAATCTCCTCAAGGTGATGGAGATTTCCATGGGCAGATTCGTTTCTTATCTTGCCTTCGGGGCGGCTGCCGGGTATCTGGGCGGAAGTATCGCTTCTCTCGATCGAACCCTCTTCACAGGAATTGCCTATATCCTCATCACGATTTTCATGTTTCTCTCTTTCTTCAGACTTACTCGCAAAGAGAAGAGCTGTCATATCCCTAAGTTTGTCAATTTCACCAGGAGTGCCTTCCTGCTGGGAGTCTTTACCGGGATCAATTTCTGCCCATCTTTCCTGATTGCATTGTCTAAAGCAGTGGACTTGG
>JAFGVF010000008.1 GCA_016938155.1 Candidatus Cloacimonadota bacterium | reverse complement strand
CTAACGATAATATCTGGTGTGCTACCCTGCCCTCCAACTAGGAATTCTTTGCCATCAAAGTCAGCTAGGGTTTTAATATCAACATCATCAGTTATAAAATACAACATATCCGTAGCAAAAGAAGCTATTAATCTTGGTCCCAAGCCACTATTGAAGAGCTTTGCCGCAACATTGGATGGAATAAGATAATAACCGGGTGTTTGCTTCAATATCGAGGGTAAAACTTCCGTATTTACTTCCCTGTAAAGCACAGCCTGATAACGGGAATCCTTTTCCGAAATCTGAAAGAACGGCAAACTGATGTTGGAAGGTGGCAGATAAATATCTGCTCCGATGAGATAACTAACTATGCTTAAAGCTATTATTACAAGGCTAAATTTCTTTCTTTTCATCACAATCATACGAACTGATTACAACTATCGGGTTGGTCGGGTTTGCATTCATCACCCGGAACTTAATTATTGGCTCATCAGTGTCCCAATCAAATACTTCCAGCTTATTATCTATTAATTTAACTCTTACCGTTCTCTTTTCTCCATATACTTCCGCCACGATTCTGCGTCCAATGATATTACTCATAGTAAAACTCCTCATAAACACAATAAAAAAGGAGGTTAAATTGTCAATGTAGGAATAAATGGAGTGTGTTTCTGCCCCAAACTCACTTCGTTCGTACAGGTGCAGGAGAAATGGAGGTACTGCTTTAGCTGTA
The DNA here is from genome assembly GCA_016938155.1 of Candidatus Cloacimonadota bacterium. Taxonomy (GTDB): domain Bacteria; phylum Cloacimonadota; class Cloacimonadia; order Cloacimonadales; family JAFGVF01; genus Zophobacter. The sequence goes on along the minus strand of JAFGVF010000008.1, from coordinate 4,529 downwards.
CTCTTCTTCGTTCACCAGTGCGAGTTTACGAGCTTGGGGAATGGGGATTGGAATGCCATGCTCTGCATTTCCCCAAACTCAGAATAGTTGCTCGCCTACGGCTTGCGAGCTCCTCACATTGTTCGTCGGTTCGTTCGCACAGGTGAATGCTATGCAATCTATCCCTCCATTACAATGCTTCACAAAAAACGGGGTGATGTCATTCTATTAATAAATACTTGACTCACAATATCATTAAGTATAACATGCCACAAGAATAGAGAAAATGTGGGATGGATAATGGACAAAACACAGTTTTCGGTTTTAATTACCAATGCTTCCTTATTGTTGATAACAGGTTTACTATATGACATTATTGTAGCAGAATCTGATTTTAAAAACAATGCCAAGCGGGTTTTCTACGGTATCATTATAGGCGTAATCACTCTTGGGGTTATGACTACTCCCTGGATATACTCCTCGGGTATCATTTTCGATACGCGTTCGATTATTTTGAGTATATCCGGTCTATATTTCGGATTTATCCCTACCCTCATAGCTGCAATTATGGCAATTATCTATCGAATGTATCAGGGAGGTGCCGGAGTACCAACCGGAGTAAGCGTTATAATTACCGCCTCTGCAATCGGATATATTTACGGGATACTTCTTCGAAGGAATCAGAATAAATTTATAACCATCAGGCACATAGTGGTTATGAGTTATATAACTCATATAACTATGCTTCTTCTTATGCTCCTAATGCCTGCGAAGGAGAGATGGATCATTATTAAAACAATTGCTTTCTCAGTATTTACCATCTATCCTGCAGTAACCGTTCTTTTGGGTAATCTACTTAATAACCAGAAGAAAAGGAATATTAAAGACGCTCTGATTGCAGAAAAAGAGGAGCAGTTCCGCTCTTTGTATGAACAAGCACCAATCCCATATCAGTCTTTGACTCCCGATTTAAAGTTCATCAATGTTAATCATACTTGGCTTCATTACATGGGATATAAAAGAGAAGAGATAATCAATAAATCCCTTATAGATTTTATTCATCCTGAAGATAAATCATTGCAGAATGCTTGCTTTGAAAGTTTCAAAGAGAAGGGTTTTGCCGATAATACAGAATTGAGATTGAGAAAATCAGACGGAAGTTATTGTACCGTATCATTTGTATGTCGTAAAGTGCATGATAGCAATGGCAATTTTATCAGAACTCACGGTATTTTCAGGGATATTACTAACGAAAGAGAAGCAATTTCAGCTATGAAGGAAAGCCAGCAATCTCTCTATAATCTCTTTACAAATGCCCCCATCGGGATTTTTAAAACAACATCTAAGGGGAAAGTGTTGTCTGTTAATCCCGAGTTAGCAAGGATGCTTGGCTTCAACACTCCACAGGATGCTTTGAATTACTATGTTGACCTTGGAAAGGATATGTATGTTAAACCGGAGAGGCGGAAAGAGTTCCTGGAATTGCTGCGGAAAGAAGGTAAGGTTGAGCACTTTGAGTATGAAGCACGAACTAAAAACGGAAATACAATTTGGATTTCCATGAATGCAAAGGTGAGTGGTTCTAAAGATGATGAAGAGCTTATAATCGAAGGTTTTGCATTAGATATAACAAGCAGGAAATCAGCTGAAAAAGAGCTGAAAAGCATAGAATGGATGCTAACAAAGCGTGATATTTCCACTACTTCTTCGTATAACAATGTAGATATGTCGGTTTATAATAAAGATGGATTAATTCTTAAGTCAATCGGGAAAGATGTGCTTTCAAAGATCATAGGTGACTATTTAAGCTTACTTGATTCATCTTCAGCAGTATATGAAAAGAATGGAGACTACGCTTTCGGGACATTCGCCTCCCCATGGTGCGGATTACTTGATAGTGCATCGAGAGCTTTATGCCCGACAGATGATATTGAAGCATTGAATTCAGGTTTGTGGCTTTGTCATGAATCTTGCTGGAAAGGGGTATCTCAGAAATGTATAGAAACGGGTAAGCCGGTGGATATTTTATGTACAGGAGGAATTCACCTTTACGGGGAACCTATATTTGCCGGTGACGAGATTATCGGAAGCCTTAATATCGGCTACGGTTCACCTCCGCAGGATTTGAAAACTTTAAGCAGAATATCTGAACTTTACCATGTTGATATCGAAACACTTCAAGAAACTGCTTTGAAGTATGAAACCAGACCTGTATTCATTATCGAACAAGCAAAACGACAACTCCACACTGCTGCTCAGATCATCGGTGAGATAGTTGGAAGAAAAATTGCACAGGATAAGCTGATTGTCAGCGAAGCTGTCATGCGGGGTCTTTTCGAGAATATGACCAGTGGTGTTGCCATTTACAAAGTACTTAATGACGGCTCGAAAGGTTCTGATTACATCGTTGACTATTTCAATAATACAAGCTTGAAGATTGAGGACAAAACATTGGATGAGGTTATTGGAAAGAGTCTTTGGGAACTACGACCCAATATTGATGATTTCGGTTTAATCCCCATTTTCCAGAAAACCTTCCTAACAGGAAATCCTGAGTTCTATCCGGCAAAAATATATGTAGATGAGAAGTATTCTAATTGGTATGAAAATCGAGTTTTTAAACTTCCTACAGGACATATTGTAGCTCTATATGATGATGTAACAGAAAGAGTCCAAGCAATGCTTGATCTGAAAGAAAATGAAGCATATCTCAGAAGTATCTTATCCGCTGCTCCCGTTGGAATTGGTGTCCTGAAAAACAGAGTAATTCAAAGTACTAATTCTGCCTTAAGCAAAATACTCGGTTATTCTAAAGAAGAGCTTTTAGGACAGGACTCCCGTATCTTGTATCCAAATGATGAAGAGTATGAAATTGTCGGTAGAGAAAAATATGATCTAATTGATAAAAACGGTACCGGAAGTGTTGAGACAAAAATGCAACACAAAGATGGACATATTGTGAATGTTATCCTGAGCTCAACTCCCTTTAACCAAAATGACATTTCGGAGGGTTTAACCTTTACGGTAATGGATATATCATCAAGAAAACAGATAGAAGATAAAATCAGGAACTTAAATCAAGAACTTGAAAGCAAAGTCCAAATGAGGACAGCAGAGCTGTTGCAGGCAAACAAGGAATTACAAGCTTTTGCTTATTCAGTTGCCCATGATTTAAGAACACCGCTTAGGGCTATTAATGGCTTCACACAATTCCTCATTGAAGCTTACTACGACAAATTTGATGAGGAAGGGAAAAGATTGCTTGGCGTAATTATGGGCAACACGAAGCATATGGATAAACTGATAACAGACCTTCTTTCTCTCACAAAAATAGCAAGAGAACCGTTAGCAAAAAGTATGGTTAACCATGAGAAGATAATCTCGGCAGTTATAAGCAATAATTTTGAGAAGAAACTGCTGGAGCAATACAAACTTGTCATCAATCCGCTCCCGGTAGTTTGTTGTGATGGTGATTTGATGAAGCAGGTTTGGACAAATCTAATCTCTAATGCCATCAAATACACTGCACCCAAAGATGATAAATACATCGAGATTGGCTGTAAGAAAGAAAGTCAGCGGTATGTTTTCTTTATTAAAGACAATGGTGTCGGATTCGACTCACAATACATAGATAAGCTTTTTGGAGTCTTCCAACGACTCCATAAATCTACGGATTTCGAGGGAACAGGTGTGGGATTAGCAATTGTGCAAAGCATTATAAACAAACATAACGGGGAAGTTTGGGCTAACGGTGTTGTTGATCAAGGTGCAGAGTTTTACTTCACATTACCGATATTGGAGGAATAATGAATCATGCTTTCATTGATATCTTGATTATTGAAGACAGTCTCTATGATGCCGAGTTAACCATTAGAGCACTTAAAAAAGAGAATCCGGATTACATCATAAAGATACTAACCGACGGAGAAGAGGCATTCCGGTATATTGATGAAACTATCGTCCGGATGCATTATTATCCCAGAATCATCATTCTGGATTTGAAACTTCCGAAGATTGATGGAATAGATGTGTTGAAGAAGTTGAAAGGTAGTGACATCACCAGTTCAATCCCGGTAGTAATACTATCCTCTTCCAATGAAGTCAATGATGTTACAGCATGCTACTCTTCCGGAGCTAACAGCTATGTCCCAAAAGTTGTGGATGTTGACGAGTTCTTCAACTCTCTTAAATGTATTTGCGACTATTGGCTAAAGCTGAATGTAACTTTAATCCGATGAGTTAAGCTGTTTTTCCCTTCTTTGAGAAGCTGATTTTGTTCTCGGTTCCATGTAGTAGTCTGTTGATATTTGATTTATGTCTCCAAATTATAAACAACACCATTATTCCAAGTAAAATAAGGGTCGGCAGGTGACTGAACTCGCTTCTGTAGTTTCTGATAAACTCAATTACCAATGCAGTAAGAGCTGCGGATATTGAACCTAACGATACATAACGCGTTAGGGCAACAACTACGAAAAAGACCAATAATGCCCACAGAACGGCTAATGAAGTAAGACTCAAGAACACCCCCGCCGTTGTAGCAACACCTT
>JAFGVF010000071.1 GCA_016938155.1 Candidatus Cloacimonadota bacterium | reverse complement strand
TACTTGGTTTTGAAATTCAAGTTATAGCTATTGTAATTTCTATCGCCAAGCTCAGTCCAAAGAAATTCTTCTCTATTCTTATATGGGTCATATTCTGCATAGTCATAACTTATTAGTGGTATGCCCTCTAAGACAAAATCATCATTAGGGTCATTTTTCCAGCTATCTTTAAATCTACCGTCTGTCCAGGAACCGCTTCCATTTAAGAAGAAAGTAAAATTATCCCTAAGTCGTCCCAATCCATATCCCAGAACAGGTCCGCCAAAAGCAAATCTTAAGAGGTCGTAATTGCTGTTTTCACTGGAAAGAAGATGGTCTGTTACATATTCAATCTTACCGGAATAATTTCTGTCTCCATCTTTTGTTACAATGGATACAATACCGGATTGAGCATTACCGAACTCAGCAGAAAATCCTCCGGTCATCACATTCATATCCGCCACGGCATCCATATCGACAGATAATGCTGCTCCACCATCAACAGGGTCAGAAACAGACAAGCCGTCAACGGTGTAAACAACCTCACCACTTCTACCTCCACGGACATGGATATCTCCATCTGACATCGAGACTCCTGCTGTAAGGGCAATAAGTCCTTCCACATTATCCACTGCCATATCGGAGATATTTTCTGTGTCGATACGAGTTGATGAACCAACCTTATCCTGTTCTACCTTATCAATTTCAGCTTTTACGGTAACACCGCCAATTTCTACTGATTTTCTGTATAAAGTGGCTTTCTGGTTGCTATTAGATCCGGCACTTATTTTAATCCCTTCAATTGTTGTTTTTGCATAACCAACAGCTGAAATTTGTACATCATACATTCCCGGGGGGATGTTGATAATTATACAATTACCGTTTTTCTTGGTATCTCCGCCTATCTGTGTCAATACTCCGTCTTTTAAAAGAAAAATATTCGCGAAGGCTACAGGGTCACCGTTTTCATTCTTTACTTTTACAGTCAGGGTACCTGTTTCCTGTGCAAACAAAGATATACTTCCAAAAAGCAAAACAAAGAACAGTATTGAAGCTATCTTTCGCATCAATTAATCCTCCCTTTCTATTTCACAATATCCATATTTATAGTAAACTTCTCCATTCTACCAAAAAAGGAATGGAATAACTTAAATGTCAATAAATTTTCTTGCAACACTGAATTATTTGCGAAAATTCCAATTGTCTGAACCATATTTTTTTTCCTTTAACTCTGCTGTTAGCTTACATTCATAAGCAGTGAGTTCATCAGAAACAATAAATTCATCCGAGTCCCATTGCTCCATAAATCCTTCTGCTAAAGCTTTTATCGCTTCACTATATTCTATTTTTCTTGATTGTGCCTGATTAATTGATATGGTTTTTCTGGCAAGAAATCGTGCTAACTTTTCTTTTTTTTCTTTTTCCAGTCCCGGTACAAGCCAGGCAACTTCCTCCTGGTTTTGATTTAAAAGAATAGAACCATGCTGTAGCAACATGTTTCCTTTTCTTACTTGAGCACTCCCAACTATCTTCTTACCGAAACATTTCAATTCATACCTCGAAGTACTTGTAAAGCAGGGGTTTGCATTCAATCTCTGCTCAGTTGCCGTTAAATCTCCCTTTTCGAATTCGATCGGTACGCCTAACTTCAACAAACCTTTTCCCAGGGCTTTACTAATTTCTGCATAAGTATCTGTAATTCCGCCTTCAAATTTCTCAATACACGGCGTAATCACTGCATAAGTTACTTCATCTTTATGCAAAACAACTCTACCTCCGGTAGGTCGCCTTACAAATCCATAACCTTTTTTCTCTACTTCGGCAAAATCAACCTCTTCCTTAGCTTTCTGGTTAAATCCGCAGGACACCGTAGCCGGTTCCCAATCATAAAATCGAATGGTAGGTAAACTTTTACCTTCCTCTATGGCTATCATCAAAGCTTCATCTATTGCCATATTTTCAGCTGAGCCCAGTCTGCCTTGGAAAATTATTCTCCATCTCATATATTAATCAGATTCACCTTATCCGCATTTATTTTCTGTTCTATAACACCAATTTTTATCGCTGAACTTCTTCGCATAATATCAGTTGCAATTCTTTCAGGACAAACAACCGTATATCCAATGCCCATGTTAAAGGCACTGAAAGATTCCAATGCATCAACATTACCGGCATCTACCAATAGCTTGAAAAGCTCAGGTACTTCCCAGCTGTTTGAATCAATGACTGCACAGAGTCCATCAGGGATTACTCTCTTTAAATTTCCTGGAATTCCACCACCTGTGATATGAGCCATTCCGTGTATCTTTTCCGGATCGGCAAAATCAACCAGTAGAGGTAAATATGATTTATGAATAGCTAAAAGAGCTTCAGCAACTGTCTTATTTAATCCAGGCAAGATTGAATCCACATTCAACTTGAGAATATCAAAGATTATCGCTCTGGCAAGGGAATAGCCATTGGTATGAAGTCCGGTGGAATTGAAACCAAGAACAACATCACCTTCTACAATTTTCTCTCCGGTAATAATCTTACTTTTTTCTACCAATCCGACGATTGTACCGGCAAGGTCAAAGTCTTCCGGGGAATATATTCCGGGCATTTCAGCCATTTCACCGCCGATAAGAGCCATCTCGTTTTCCCGGCAGGCGAGTACAAAACCGGATATAATCTCTTCAATAATCTCTGGCTTTAATTTTCCCACTCCTATATAATCAAGGAAATATTGCGGTATAGCACCCTGTACAAAAATATCATTTACACAATGATTCACCAAATCCTGCCCAACGGTATTATAAATCCCGGCCATACGGGCAACCATTATTTTCGTGCCGACCCCGTCTGCACTTGAAACCAGCACAGGTTCTTTCCATTTTGCTAAATCAACTTGATAAAGTCCGCCAAAGCCACCTATCTGGGTTAACACATTCTTATTAAATGTTGATTTAACCATAGGTTTTATCCTGTTGACCGATTCCTCTCCCGCCTTGATATCCACACCGGATTTCTTATAATCCATAGTCTCCTCGATTATATCGAAATAATCTCAATGATTTTCTTTCTTCTGTTTTCTATTTCACTTGTTTCTATGTCCAAAAGGGCATCGGCACTGAATGATTCGACATCTAATGATGCCATAACTGTGCCATAAATCACCGCTTCTTTTATGGCAGATTTGGTGAATTCTCCCTTTCCGGCAAGAAATCCCATAAAGCCACCGGCAAAACTATCTCCGGCACCTGTAGGGTCAACTACTTTTTTTACGGGATAAACAGGGGCATAAAACATCATGTCTGTCATGATAGCCATTGCACCGTACTCTCCTCTCTTCAAAAGAACCAGCTTAGGACCCATACTTAGTATCTCTTCTGCAGCATCGTAAATGTTGTGGCAACCTGTAAGCATCTTAGCTTCATCCTCATTTACGAAAACAATATCAATTCTTCTAATAACTTCCAAAAGCTCTTCTTTAGCCGAAGATATCCAGAAATTCATTGTATCCATTGCTGTTATTTTACAACATTCCAGTTGACTGAGAACATTCAATTGCAATGAGGGATGAATATTTCCAAGAAACAAGTACTCATTGGAGGCATATTCAGCCGAAAGTACAGGATTGAAGTCTGCAAACACATTTAACTGTGTATCGAGTGTTTCAGCTCTGTTAAGGTCGTTGTACACACCTTTCCAGCGAAAGGTTTTACCGGGGAGTACCACTATCCCGGAAGTATCAATACCTTTCTTTTCCAAAATATCTAAGTTAGCTGAATCGTAATCCTCACCAATTACTCCGACAACGCAGGGACGGCAAAAATAACTTGCAGCCAGCGAAGCATATAATGAAGAACCACCCAAAGCATCCGTTACTTCTCCATAAGGTGTTTTTACACTGTCGAGGGCAATTGAGCCTACGAGTGTTAATCTCATTCATTACTCCCGTTTATTTCAGTTGATTTTCCAAAGCTCAGGATTGCCTTGAATCTTTCCCCTGAAAATCCTTTAATAATAATGATAATCAATATTAGGGCTAATATTTTGATAAGAAGCTTCTTCCAGCTTCCCTTTGCTTTTATATGTCTGTCATTCAGACGATTCTGTATCTTTTTCTTGAAATCGTCCATTAACTTCTGAGACTTAACATGCCTTCTTTAAATCTCTTCGCTCCTTCCGCAAGGTTTTCCATGCTGTTGGCATACGAAAATCTTACATAATCATCTGAACCAAAGACACTTCCCTGCACAAGATCGACTCTGAAATTCTCAAGTAAGTAAGTACACAGTTGTTCACTGCATGTTATACCTTTATTATTGTTCTTCAAATATGCACTGATGTCTGCCATCATATAAAATGCACCATCAGGATTTGAACATTTAACTTCAGGGGTTTTCAATAATTCTTCTCTCAGGAAACTCTTTCTCTTCTCAAACTCTTTCCTCATCTTTTCAAGTGAGCCGTCATCTTCCTGGAGAGCAGCAATTCCGGCTTTCTGACTAATGGAATTAGCATTGGAGTCGATATGACCCTGGATTCTGGCAATTGCTGAGGCTACTTCTGCAGGAGCAGCAAGATATCCCAATCTCCATCCGGTCATGGCATAGGCTTTAGAAAAGCCGTTTATAACTATTGTATTGGCTTTTATCTCTTCAGATAAGGAGGCAATGGAGACATGCTCGCTTCCGTCATACACCAGCTTCTCATAAATCTCATCTGAAATAATCACTAATTCATATTTCAAGCAAACAGCTGCAATAGCTTCCAATTCGCTTCTGGTATAAACAGTACCGGTCGGATTCCCGGGTGTATTAAGGATTATTGCCTTTGCTCTTGGATTATCCTTGATTAATGCTTCTAGTTTATCCGGTTCTATTTTAAAATTATTATCTATCTTTGTTTCCAGATATACCGGTTCTGCTTCTGCTAATTCAACTTGATATGGATAGCTTACCCAATACGGCACCTGAATTATAACCTGGTCATGACTGTCGCAAACAGCTCTCAGAGCGAATGCAATCGCTGCCTTTGCCCCCGCGGAAACAACTATCTCATTCGGTTTGTATTGAAGATTATTCTCACGAAGTAGTTTATCGCATATCGCCTGTTTTAGTTCAGGAATACCGGGAGTTGGCGTGTATCTGGTAAAATTTTCGTCAATTGCTTTAAAGGCAGCTTTCTTGATATAATCTGGCGTGTTGAAGTCAGGCTCACCGACTCCGAAATTAACTACATTAATACCCTCTTTCTTCATCTGTGTAGCTTTAGCAGAGATTGCTAAAGTCGGTGAAGGTTTAATCCGTCTAATCTGGCGGGAAAGTTTAATCGGCATAATCAACTCCTTTTTAAAGCATAATTCCGGTTTATCACCGTGAATTCTTTATCTGGAAAGCAACAATACAAGTGCTGCTGTGTTATATATATCTTCCCATGAGCAACCGCGGGAAAGGTCACATACAGGGGCTGCAAGCCCTTGAATAACAGGACCTATTGCTTCGGCTTTGGCAAATCTCTGTACAAGCTTATAACCTATGTTGCCTGCTTGTAAATCAGGGAATATCAATACATTTGCCTGACCGGCAACACTACTTCCCGGGGCTTTTCTTGAACCAACTGATGGTATTATGGCTGCATCAAGCTGCAATTCTCCATCATAATCGAAATCAAGTTTTCTTTCGTCCATTATCTTTTTTGTCTGTAATACTTTGTCAACTAATTCGTGCTCAGCACTCCCTTTTGTTGAAAATGAAAGCAAGGCAACTTTGGGTTCATCACCAATCAGTGATTTACGAGTAGTCGCTGTAGATATGGCAATATCTGCCAATTGTTCTGCATCAGGATTAGGAACAACTGCACAATCTGCAAATAGAAAAATTTTATCGCTTCCAAGAAAATCGGGTGTTACCATAATAAAACTACTGGATACAGTTTTTAATCCGGGTTTTACACCCACAACCTGCAATGCTGCTTTGAGAACATCTGCGGTTGTATTTGCTGCTCCCGCTACCATACCGTTTACGATCCCATATTTTACCAAAAGTGCCCCAAAGAAAAGGTTTTGTTTAACTATTTCAGATGCCTGCTCAGGAGTAACACCTTTTTTCTTCCGCTTTTCATAGAAAAACTCAGCGAACTCTTTAATGTCATATTTTTCAGGGTTAATAATCTCAGCTTTTGATAAATCTAAACCCAGCTTACCCGCATCACTCAGGATGGTTTCTTCAACTCCCACAAGAACAACACCGCACATCTCCTCTTTGAGAATAGCTTCCGCTGCTCTTAAGGTTCTTTCATCAAATGCTTCCGGTAATACTACCTTGCCATTAATAGCCTTTGCTTTGGCTCTGAAATCAGCTAAAACATCCATTCCTCTCTCCTATTTGATATTATTTTTTTTACAATTTTCACATTACTATTTTTGTCAACTGTAACAGTGTAAATTCATACTTTCAAACGATTGCATTGCTATTTTCATACTGTGAGGAAGCCGAACTCCGATTCGGCTTATTTTCGTACTGCGACTCTCCTGAGTTGCTGACAATTCGGAGAATTGTACTACATTTGTAGAGACGCACGGCCGTGCGTCTCTACAGAAATATGACAGGGCGAACGCAATTCGCCTTTTCAAACTCACTCATAGTTCGGGAGAATTGCGTTATATCTTTCTTTGAACATTATCTCTTGCATTTTCCTCGTTCGTGTATTCAGTGTGGTTCGTGGTTGAATGATTCTTTGCATTACATAAGTGTGGCTAAACCCGCATTATCTCCACTGTAGATTTGTTTCAACAACCTATTCAACAAGGCACAATGCAGGTATATGTTTCTCACTAGCCTCGCACTACCCACGCACTGTGACACCGCGTAGATAGTGGGTTCACAGTGGCAGCACAGCGGGATCACAGTGCGTTGGTCAAAACAAGGGTAAAAGAGGGGTGAAAATGACCGAACTCCGCATAAAACGCACTGTGAATCTATTATTCATCGCAATTGGGGACAATTGCGTTACATGAAGTGTACAGCTAAAGCAGTACCTCCATGATTCTCGTTCCCAAAGCCTCAGCTTGGTAATGAAAATAGGTTACAGGTTACTAAGCTGGGGCTTAGTAACCAGAAAGAATAAGCAGGAGTGTTCCCAGGCTGGAGTGTTCCCAAGCTGGGGCTTAGGAACAAGTATAGACAAGTATAGAAAATCTTGTAGATTATTGCTTGACTAAAAAAGAATTAGTGTAAATAAAGAAAATTGATAATTACTCGATTATCATTTCTCTGGAAAGATTATGAAAAGAGGAAATATGGAAGCGAATAACAAAACTGAAACATTTTGGAAGCGAAAATCCAAAATAAAGTTTTCAATGAGAACAATACTGATAAGCACCCTATTAATCCAGATATTAGCTGTAACAACTGTCATTTCATATCTGTTTTTAATCAGCAGTTCCAAATCCATCAAGAGCCTCGTAAACGATTCAATCGAAGAGAGAGATAATCGAATTCAGGAACAGATTTCCAACTATTTCAATCCACCTGTAGAAATTGCTGGAATAGTGAGCAGTTTGTTTACAGATAAGATCATCGACCATAAAAATCAGGGTAAGCTTATAAATCAGTTTAAGTCTCTAGTTAAGAATAGAGAAAGTATCAACAGTGTTTACTTTGGAAATCCTAACGGTGGTCTTGCCAATGCCGGGAGAGATAAAAAGCACAACAGCTTATATGTTATCTATACAGAAGATTTCAAGAAAGGAGCATTAAATAAATATGCCTTGAACGAGCAAGGTGAACAAGAAGAGCTAATTGTCAGCGTTCCGGAGTTTGATGCTCGGACAAGACCGTGGTACAAACAAGCAGTTGAAGGTGATGATATTGTTTGGAGTCAAGTCTATTCCATTGCTACCGGTGATGACTTAGGAATTACTGCAAGTAAAGCTGTGAGGGATGGTAAAGAATTGCTTGGGGTTATTGGAGTTGACCTGTTCTTATCGGACATCAGCGTCTTTTTATCATCACTCAGCACAGTCGGAAGCACCTTTATAATTGATGATTCAGGACAGCTAATCGCGTCTTCTGAGCAAAATGAATTGTTTAGATTAGATGACACGAACAATACGATGACAAGAGTCAATGCCAGGGAGTCAGAATCAGAAGTAATCAGGAACATTTCTACTCATATCCGGAATGAATACCATGACTTTGCTAATGTCAAAAAGGAATCCATTTTCCCGATAAAACACAATTGGGAAAAGTATCTGATACATGTAACACCGTTCAAAGTAACAGATACTCATAACTGGCTAATCGTAATTTGTGTTCCTGAAGATTATTTTATGACACAGGTTAAGGCTAACAGAAAAGCTGCTCAAGCGTATATTTTTTATGCTTTGCTGCTCTCTTTCTTAGTAGCTATTTTGTTGGCAAAAGTTATATCCCAACCGATAACAAATCTTAACGCAAGAATCAAGAATTTCTCTTTAAGTAATAAAATCGGTGATCCGGAATCATCCTTTATTAAAGAAATCGATGAATTGGCACAAGAATCCTACAAAATGAAGAAAACCATTCAATCGGTGATTGATTCATTGAAACAGGAAGTCGCACATCGTAAACAAACAGAGGAAGAGCTGTTCGTCGCCAAAGAAAAGGCTGAAGAAAGCAACCGTTTAAAGACAAGCTTCTTAGCCAATATGAGCCATGAACTCAGAACCCCACTATCCGGTATTCTCGGATTCTCCGAAATTCTCTACAGCCAATGTAATGACCCTGATCATCAGGAAATGGTGGGGATAATTAATCAATCCGGTAACAGACTGCTTACAACACTCAATCTCATCCTTGACCTCTCAAGAATTGAAGCAAATAAGCATGATATCATTCTCAGTACCTTTGAGTTGAATGAAGTGCTTAATCAAATCGTTGAGCTTTTTAAGCCCCTTGCTACCAAAAAAGGGATTGAACTTCTGTTAGAATCCGACCCTGCAATAATGAATATCAACTCAGATAGAATAATGATTGAGCATATCGTTAATGAATTGGTAAATAACGCCATTAAGTACTCAGAGAAAGGTTGCATTTCAATCATTACCAAGAAAGACAATGAATTTGTATTGATTGAAGTAAGAGATAACGGCATCGGTATTCAAAAGAACAGGCTGGAAATCATCTTTGAAGCATTCAGACAGGGAAGCGAGGGTTTTGGAAGAACTTTCGACGGTTCAGGATTAGGACTCACCATTTGTAGAAAATATGCTCGCCTTTTAGGTGGAGACATCACGGTACAGAGTGAATATGGAGACGGAAGTACATTTACTGTCAGGTTACCCCTTGAACCGGTAGATGTACAAAAATAATTCTGATATTATTGCCTCCGAGATTCGTCCTAATTTCAGTATTCTAATATCATTTGTAAAATAATTTGCAATAAAAGTCCTCTGTTTCCGTTATACTATAATGAGGAACAATGAATCAAGATACAACGAATTATCTGACAAAATTCTGGAAGCAGAATTACTTGCGATTGGTTAGGTATGCTAAATGCAGATTAAGCCGGCTTAGCTATAAGGATGGTGAAGATATAGTGCAGGATGTGATGCTGAATCTCCTTAACAAGGCAGATTTTATCGCACCGATTGAGAATTTGACTGCCTATGTTTTCAGATGCCTTCAGAACAAAATAATTGATGAAATTCGGGCAGAATCCCGTTCTGTAGTGTCTTTGAATTCCCTCCTCAATGAAAACAGCTCAACCGAGTTCATCGAACTGGTACAATGTGTTGACGAAGACTTTGAGGAAAGCTATGAAGTCCTACACTGTGCTCTCAAGAAACTCTCTACCGAGCACCGATTTGTGATTGTTGAAAATGAATTGAAAGGGCGAAAATTGAAAGATATAGCCCAAGAACTAAATCTTCCGCTGGGAACTGTTTTAGCCAGAAAATCCCGCGGAATGAAACTACTGAAAGCTATTATTGAAACTATGGAGGATAATCATGTTTGATTGTAACATTACAGATGACACAAAATGCAAAGCTCCCAAAATCGTAGGCTTTGTATTATTAGGAATTGTTGGAGCCGGGGCTCTTGTTACAGGAGTAAGCTTTGCCGTAAAAGGACTCTGGAATTGGCTGATGCCTGAGATATTCGGACTCAAGAAAATAGACTTCCTGCAAGCCCTTGGGATTACTATCCTTGCAAAACTGCTCTTTGGTTCGGGACATTCGCACACCCACAGCGGTGGAAAACCCAAAACTAAAATCATCAAAAAAGAAGTTGTAGTTAACGAGGAAGAACCGGAACCGGAAATGGCAGAAGCATAAATAATGTAACTTTTGTTGTAGAGACGCACGGCCGTGCGTCTCTACTAGATTCACCCCGCACCACATTTGGTCAGTTTACTGGTTCCCAAGCCCCAGCTTGGGAACAATTGAAGACGCACGGCCGTGCGTCTCTACAAGATTCATCGGACTTTAGCCCGATATACCGAATCGGAGTTCGGCATCCCTAAAGCAAATCAGGAGATTCGCTGTACTAAACTCTCCAAACTCCGTTTAGGAACATGATGAACACCATCAGGAGTGCGATAATACTTAATACTTTCTGTGTACTCTTCTAGTACAACCGTTTCCTTAGGTTTTCCAAGGGCGATTATCAGGATAGGTTCCAGTCCTTCAGAGAATGAGATTAGTTCTTTAGTCTGAGCCTTATTAAATGCTCCGATCATGCAACCGCCATATCCCTCTGTAACTGCCGAGAGCAAAATGCTTTGTGAGGCAAGCCCAACATCTATTCCCAACATCATATTGGCATCGGAGGGTCCTGCAATTACTATGTAGGCAGCGGGTCTTTCACCCTCTTCCGGTCCGGGCCAATCAGGTAGATAACCCGCCCAGGTAGTTACCTGAAAAATCTCTGCACATCTCTCTGCGTCAACAGTATAATAGAATCTTAGTCTCTGTAAATTAGCTGCACAACTTGATAAACGGGCATTATCAATCCAGCTTAAAAGTAGTGATTCTTCTATTCTCTCTGCTTCATCAAAACGACGATAACTTCTATTTCGTAAAATCAAATCTTTAATCATAACTCCTCCTTTACACATATTCAAGGTAAGCAGATGAAAGTCAAATAATATTGACACAAATAGCAGTAAAACAAATTTATAACTATCACTTAAGATTGAGGTGGCTTATGAGCGAAACAACAGAAGTTGAATTAAGAGAAAAGCCCTCTAATTTCATTAAAGAGATTGTAGAGGCAGACCTGGAAAGCGGAAAAACCAACGGGAAAGTACATACCCGTTTCCCGCCTGAACCTAATGGTTATTTGCATATTGGGCATGCAAAGGCAATCTGTATAGATTTCGGAATTGCACAGGATTATCAGGGTCAATGCAATCTTCGGTTTGATGACACAAACCCGATTCAGGAAGATGTAGAATATGTTGATTCCATACAGGAAGATATAAAATGGTTGGGGTTTGATTGGCAGGATAGACTTTTCTATGCCTCGGATTACTTTGAAAAACTTTACGCCTTTGCGGTTGAACTTATCAAAATGGATAAAGCCTATGTCGATGACCTAAACCAAGACGAGATTAGAGAATATCGCGGGACATTAACCGAACCGGGTAAAAACAGCCCCTATCGCGACAGAAGCGTAGAGGAGAATCTCGACCTATTCGACCGGATGAGAAAGGGTGAGTTTGCCGATGGTGAAAAGACTCTGCGTTCAAAAATAGATATGGGTTCACCCAATATGAATATGCGTGATCCGATTATCTACCGTATCAAGAGAGCCCATCATCACCGTACCGGAGATACATGGTGTATCTACCCTATGTATGATTTCACACATTGTCTTTCCGATATGCTGGAAGGGATTACCCATTCCCTCTGCTCTCTGGAATTTGAAGACCACAGACCACTTTATGACTGGTATCTGGATACATTGAAGACTCCTTGTCATCCTCAACAGATTGAGTTTGCCAGACTTAATGTTACCTACACCCTCACCAGCAAACGCAAGCTCCAGAAGCTGGTGGCAGAAAAGCTGGTGAATGGCTGGGATGACCCTCGGATGCCTACCCTTTGCGGACTGCGCAGAAGGGGATTTACTCCTGATTCGATTAAAGAGTTCTGCGATAGAGTAGGAGTTGCTAAGGCAGACAGTACTGCCGATATAGCCCTGCTTTTCCATTGCCTTAGAGAAGAGCTTAACGCCGATGCCAAAAGGGTTATGGTAGTACTTGACCCGGTGAAGGTGGTTCTCACAAACTATCCTGAGGATCAGGTGGAATGGTTTGATGCGGATAATAATCCTGAAAATGCAGAAGCCGGAACCAGAAAAGTTCCTTTCAGCAGAGAGCTTTACATAGAAAGAGAAGATTTTATGGAAGACGCTCCCAAAAAGTATTTCCGTCTCTCTCCCGGTAAAGAAGTCAGACTCAAACACGGTTATTACATTACCTGTACAGATGTAGTTAAAGACTCTGATGGGAATATTACCGAGATTCATTGTACCTACGACCCAGACTCACGAGGTGGCTGGACTAAAGACGAAAGAAAAGTTAAGGGAACGCTACATTGGGTATCAGTAAAGCATGCTATTCCGGCAGAAGTAAGACTATATGACCATCTATTCACTGTCGAGAACCCTGCAAAGTCTGAGAGTACTCTCGAAGAACTGATTAATCCCGAGTCTGTTATAGTTCTAAAAAATGCCTTTGCCGAACCTGCACTTCTGGAAGCAAAACCGGAAGAACATTTCCAATTCCTTCGTAATGGTTATTTCGTTGCGGATAGATATGAGTTTTCTAAAGAAACACTTGTATTTAACAGAACAGTCGGACTGCGGGACAGTTGGGCAAAGATAGCTGATAAACTCTGATACGATGATAAATTATCCTATCGGAATAATAAATTCCTTGCCAAAACTCTCTGAGAGAATTCTTTGGCTCAAAACAAAGCTTCAGGAAGGTAATGATGTCAAGAATTTGTGATGTTTGCGGTAAAAGTTCCATGGTTGGAAATCATAGATCACATGCATTAAATGCAACTAAGAGAAGATTTCAACCCAACTTGTTCAATATTAAAGCTGAGATGAACGGTGAAGTTAAGAAGATTAGAATCTGTTCTTCCTGTCTCAAAGCCAACAAAGTTAGAAAAGTTATCTAATTAACGAAACAATTTAATATCAAAGAACCGGATTTCTCCGGTTCTTTTTTGTTTTGAATCTTCTTCATCCCCAAATTTTCTTGACACTCTATAGTCAGAGAAACATTTTGCTT
>JAFGVF010000070.1 GCA_016938155.1 Candidatus Cloacimonadota bacterium | reverse complement strand
TCTTTGAATGGCATACGCCATCTTACGGGTTGATTCCCACATTGTATCATATACAATCAGAGCATATTTCTCATTTGCCTCATTGTGTGAAAGCATGTGATACTCTTCCAAAATCTCAGGGATATACTTCTCCCAAACCAGACCATGACTCGGACAAATCATCTCGATTTCAAGTGAATTAACGATCTCCAGAGCTTTAACAACCATCTTCCTGAATGGAAGCACTATATTGGCGAAATATTTGCGTGCCTCTTCCATGATAGTACTGAAAGGGTACTCGGAATCTAACCGTTGTGACGAGGCAATATGCTGTCCGAATGAATCATTGGAAAAGAGAATCTTCTCCTCTGGACAGTAGGTAACCATGTTATCGGGCCAATGAATCATGGGTGTTGGAACAAAATGCAGAGTTCTCTTACCAAGAGAAACAGTATCCCCGGCATTAACTATTTTGAGATTGAAATCCTTGTGATAGAGAAGTTTTAGTGCCTTATCAGCATTACCAGTAGCATATACAGTAGCATTGGGAACCAAATCCGTGAGCATGGGCAGACCACCGGAATGGTCACCTTCAGCATGATTCTGAACGATAATATCGATCTTCTTAGGGTCAATAATCTTTGAGATTCTTTCTATCATTTCAGGATAGAGTTTTTCCTTAACATTATCAATTAAGGTTACCTTTTCATCGATGATTAAATAGGCATTATAAGTGGAGCCACGCTGAGTCAGGTAACCGTGGAAATTGCGTAAATCCCAGTCGATTACACCCACCCAGTAAACACCCTTTCTTAATTCTCTCGGTAACATATATCCTCCATTTGGCTTATTTTAATCTTTGGCATACGGGACAAAAGTAAGTTGAACGACCGGCAATCTTTATCCGCTCAGTCGGATGTCCAAGGGGACACTCCTTCTTCTGATACACCCTAAGGAAATTCTGAAACTCCCCCGGTTTATCGTCAATATTCCTGAAATCAGAGATGCTTGTGCCGTTATGCAGAATTGCTTCTGCCAAAACTTCTTTTGTTGCTGTAATAACTCTTATGATGTCTGCTCTTGTCAATTCTTTTCCTGCTAAAGTTGGATGAATTTTTGTGCGATAGAGGATTTCACAGACATAAATGTTGCCTAAACCTGCGATAATCTCCTGATTTAATAGGATGCTCTTAATAGGTGCTTTTGCTTTCTCCAGAACTTTATATAGATACTTTTCATTAAAATCTTCCGTGAGTGGTTCCGGTCCAAGCCTCTTTATCGCCGGATCAGTATCATTTGCTTCAAAAATCTGAATAGACCCGAAAGTACGGATATCCTCAAACTGAAGCATAGTTCGATCAGCAAATTTAATCACTGCCCGTGTATGCGGAGTCAATTGCTCGGTTTCTGTATAAACAAGCTTACCCGTCATTCGCAGATGAATGACCATAGTTAAAATATCTGAGAGATTAATCAGGATATATTTTCCGCGTCTGGATAAAGAACTAAACACTAAACCTTCAGCACATTGATTAGTATGATATATTATTGTGTTATTCCTTAACTCTGTGAGAGATTCAATCCTATTGCCGACAGTATTTTCCCTTAAACCTCTTACGATAGTTTCCACTTCCGGTAATTCCGGCATTTATACTCCTTGGTTTTTGTATTTAAGATAAACAACTATTGCCTAAAAGCTAACTTTAATCCCGAAATTTCTCAGAGAAAAAGCTGAGAGTGAATGAATATCATTCATGTATCCTTATTGATTCAGACCTCTATCTATGCATTTATAATGAGAGTTTGCAAAAAAAACCTTGACCGTATTCCCAATTTCAGGGGATAAATATAGGTTAGATAATTTTTTAAATTTGAGGAATAAATTCAGGAGGAAAAGTATGGATTACTTTTTAACGGAAGACCAACTTGAAATGAAAGAAATCGCAAGAAAAATAGCATTAGAAAAGATAGCTCCTAAGTCTGCACACTATGATGAAGAGGGTATTTTCCCCTGGGACATCGTAGAGATTATGGCACAATCCGACCTTTTTGCTATCCTCGTACCGGAAGAGTATGACGGAATCAGCGGTAAAGTATTAGATTTGGCAATTGTTACTGAAGAACTATCCAAGATTGACACCGGTATAGCTCTTGCTTTTGGAGCAACCGGTCTTGGTATGTACCCGATTTTATTAGCCGGAAGCGAAGAGCAAAAACAGAAGTATCTGCCCCAGATCGCCTCAGGAAAGAGACTTTGTGCCTTTGCCCTGACAGAAGCAAACGCAGGCTCTGATGCAGGTGCTATCGAAACCACTGCAGTTGAAGTGGAAGATGGATTCATCCTTAACGGAACAAAACAATGGATCACAAACGGCGGAGAAGCTGAAATTTACACTGTATTTGCCATGACCGATCGTAACAAAGGTGCCCGTGGATGTTCCTGTTTTATCGTTGAAAAAGGAACACCCGGTTTCAGTTTCGGAAAGAAAGAAGATAAGATGGGTATTCGCTCATCCGCTACCCGTGAGTTAGTTTTTGAAGATTGCAAGATTCCTAAAGAGAATCTGATTGGCAAGAAAGGCACAGGTTTCATCACCGCTATGAAGGTGTTCGATAAATCAAGACCAATGGTTGCCTCACAGGCAGTAGGATTGGCTCAGGGTGCCATCGATGTAGCAGCAAAGTATTCTAAAGAACGCCATCAGTTCGGTAAACCTATCTCCTCTTTCCAGGCAGTGCAGTTCATGCTTGCTGATATGGCAACCCAAACAGAAGCCGCCAGAGCTCTTGTCTATCAGACTGCTCGTATGATTGACGCAGGTAGCACCAAATACAGCAAGGAATCGGCTATGTGTAAATACTATGCCTCCGATGTTGCCATGAAGGTTACTGTTGATGCCGTACAGATTCTCGGTGGCTATGGCTACATGAAAGAATATCCTGTTGAGAAAATGATGCGTGATGCCAAGATTCTCCAGATTTACGAAGGAACTAACCAGATTCAGAGACAAGTAGTTGCCTCTAATTTACTGAAAGAGTATTAGCAGTATTTTCGCGAGCCCAAAGGCTAGCAACTACTCTCAGCAGATGTTAAGATTGTTAGCTGATAGCTGGCAACTAATTATCAGAGACAAGTAGTTGCCTCTAACCTGTTAAAAGAATATTAGTTTTCTCTGAGGTGAGGAAATTATAGAACTGGACAGCTTTTTAGCTGTCCCGTTTGTTATTAGTGTCGTAACACGATTATCCTCCATAATACCGGATAATTATTCGACATCTTTACTGGCAAGCCATCAGATTTAGGAAACTCTACCGTATCTGAACCGTATCCCAACAATACCCCAAGCGTGGAAGCCACGGTCGGGGCACGGTTAACCCACGGTTAACCCACTGTTAGGTATGCCAATTCTGCACCACATCCACTACTATAATTTCTATATTAGAAATGCAGAAGATAATTACGCTGAAATTGATTGCATGTAGGTCATTCCCACCCCACATGACCTTTGAAATGGTCACAGACCTTTCAAAGGGTTGAACTGAATCATAGAGGTGTTACGGAAGTCCCTGCTTCGCTATGAACTCCCGTTGGCACCATCCCCGCCCCACACTTTGTTGCGATGCAGGTCTGGTGTATAGAACGGGACAGCCAAAAGCTGTCCCGTTTGTATTTATAATTGATATTTATTTAATAAGAGTGATTTTTCTGACATCCTCTGAATTCTTTGTTGTCATCTTCACAAAGTATATCCCGCTTGGACTGTTACCGGCATCCCAGACAACTTCGTTTTTACCGCTTTTCTGCTGTAGATTATGCCATTCTTTCATCAATTGTCCGCGAGTATTATAGATAGATAACCTAACATCCTCTTGATTAGCGAGGGAGTATGAGATAGTCACGGAAGGATTAAACGGATTTGGATATGCAGAAGTGATGCCTTCGATGACTAAAGCATCATCAGGAATCTGAGGCGTAGTGTTTTCAATGTTAACTGATATTTCTCCACGAAGGGCATTTATACCATCTAAATCTAGAGTATGTAGCCAATAATAATAGACACCTTCTTCTAACTGGTCAAAATCAACCCAGGTATAAGTTGTTTGAGTTGAAGAGTTATGAGCAGGTATTATCGGACTGACCGGATAAGCCGAAGCATAATCAGAAGCATTATTTCTCAATAAATAATAGCCACTCAGATTTGATTCAGATTGCGTAATCCATTGCAGTTGAATTGAGTTAGTATTCAGCATAGTTCCCAGAAAGGAGGTCAATTCTACAGGTAGAATACTTACTCCTGAATCCAGTGTTCCTAAGGAGTAAAATCCGCTACTATTGACAGCTGTAAGTGGATTAAAATAGAAACTGACTGTATTTCCATCTAAAGTCGGAGTAGCAGTTAGAGCTGAATAGTTATTCTGAGTATCTTTCCTGAAAAGCAACCGATATTGGTCACCATTCGGAATTACTCCTATTCCCAATTCATCTAAATCAAAAGTAAAAGTGGTTTCGATGGAACCGCCTGTAAACTCAAGATACCATTCCCGACTGATTCTTTGAAAATCAGGATATGAAACAATGTCAGGATTAAATGTTGTTGTTACTCCTTCGGCATTATTATGTCCGGCTCTGATTCGTGCAAAAGATGATATGTACTCACCGAGTAATGTTAACCCGCCGGATACCTTTGTATCAGAAAGAGCACTAGCAAGGACTGTAACTTCAGCTATATCGGAGTAATAATCAGGGGAAGGCGTAATACCAACAGGGAGATTATATTTAGTCGAGAGATAAGCTTCTATTGCCTTTCTCTCAGTTTCAGAAACATGTCTGTTATAGAATATTAATTCTGCTATCCAGCCATTAAAATATGTATCAATGTGGTCAATTGGAGGAGTTGTGTCTTCATCAAAATATCTTCCTATACAGGATGAAGGCCAATCAGATAGATTTGCTAATCTTCCATTTACAGCCGTGTTAAGATTAACACCTCGCAATCCACCATTAATGTAGGTGCTTTTGCCTAAAGTTGTCGAATGCCTTGTAGATAATATAAAACCAGGCTCAGAAGCCTGATAAGCATCACATCTGAAATCATAATCATTACCGTATTGAGCTGTTGTGAAAGTATTGCTACTCCTCCAACCTATGTGGAGATTTTGATTGTTAATATCCTCTAAACCACCCAGAAAGAAGTGATTTGATACACTTCCTGTATTTCTTCTAACAACAGCAAAGATACTAAAGTCTGAGTTAGTAATAATCGAACCGTCAAAGCTCAAATAATCATCAGAGCCATCGAACACAAT
>JAFGVF010000069.1 GCA_016938155.1 Candidatus Cloacimonadota bacterium | reverse complement strand
TTATAGGAGCTAAGCTTTTTGGCGACCCGAACTCGGAATTGGATGAGATGTCCCGTGAAATTGCCCTTTGCCATCATGAACGCTGGGATGGACGAGGTTATCCCGGTTTTGTGGATATACATACTGGAGAACCATTACCGGAAAAAAGACTGTCCAATGGTAAAGCAATAGGCAGAAAAGAGGAAGAGGTTTCTCTCTGGGCTCGTATTGTCGCTATTGCCGATGTCTTTGATGCTCTTTCCAGCAGAAGAAGCTACAAAGAACCCTGGACTCAAGAAAATGTTTACGAAGAACTCCAACGCTCTGCCGGAACACAGTTTGACCCCGAACTCATTGAGATATTCCTGTCAGTAAAAGAAAACATGCAGGCAATCAGAAGTAAATATCCTGATGAGGGGTAAGCAAAGAGTACAATAATTAAATCCACAGTATCAAGTCGATGAACAATGAATACTGCATTCCCTCATTGACATTATTACAAGTATTCAAATGCTGTATCCATAATGAAAACCAAGATAATTGCAACAATCAGCAGATTTAATGGGACTCCCGAATTGATTTCCGGGATGATAAAGGCAGGTGCCGGCATCTTTCGCATCAATATGTCCCATTGTACACATCCGGAAGCGGATGAGTTGATTGCTTCCTTAAAAACCGCTGAAGGCTTATGCGGTATAGATACAAAGCTTATGATTGACTTGGCTGGACCTGAAGTTAGATTACTCGGACTTAAAGAACCACTGATTAGCCATAATGAGATGATTTTAGAGCTTAACGATGAAACGGAAGGAATCCATCTTTCACTTCCCGATTTGGGTAAAATGCTTAAACCTAAGATGCAGATTTTACTGCAGGACGGACAATTCACGGGAGAAGTGCTTTCTGTAGATGATACGATAAGGATAAGGCTGTTGGGGACAGGAGAGATTAAGCCAAACGCACATGTTTCTTTACCGGATATTGAGTATCCGCTTGAGTTTGTCTCTTCCAAAGATATTGCCGATTTAGAATATGCTATGGAAGTTAAAGCTGATTATATTGCGATTTCATTTGTGCATCGGGCAGCAAATATTGATTACTATAGGTCCCTGATAAATAAAAACAACAACCAGAAAAAGCCACTTATTACAGCTAAGTTTGAATCGAAACAATCCCTGGAGAATATAGATGAAATCATTGAAGCAGGGGATTGCTTTTTTGTTGCTCGAGGAGATATGGGAACCGAAAATCCTTTGGAATTACTTCCATATTACCAAAAGCAGATAATAAAAAAAAGCTGTCTTGCAGGTAAAGAGGCATTTGTAGCTACACAAATGTTGGAATCAATGGTGCATAATCCACTACCTACTCGAGCAGAAGTTACCGATATTGCTAATGCAGTTCTTGATGGAGCAGCAGCTCTGACTCTATCTGGTGAAACGGCTATTGGTAAATATCCCGTTGAAACGATAAAGATGATGAAGAAGATTGCCGAAAAAGCGGAAGAATACAAATATAAATTGTAAGTACCGGAATAATCAGGAGGAATAATGCAAGAATACAATGTAATCTGCGATATTGTCGTAGTAACTTATGATATAGGACCAAGTCTCTCACCTTTTGTGGCTGAGGTATGTAAAATAATCAAGGACGACCCCAATATTAAACACATGCTAACCCCAATGGGATCAATCGTTGAAGGTAACTTCGATGATGTCATGTCACTCGTAGATAGGATATTTAAAGCTGTTGCACCTGAAAGAGAGAGAATTGGAATCACTGTCAAGATGGATTATCGCAGGTCTAAGAAAGATAGAATACACGGAAAAGTTGCATCCGTCGAAGAGAAAATGAAAGCATGAAAACATATTACATCGAATCATTAGGATGTCCCAAGAATCTTGTGGATAGCGAAATCTTTGCCAAGCTGACAGAAGACAACGGATATATGGCTGTGGATAAACCTGAAGAAGCCGAGTTGATTATCGTTAATACATGCGGATTTATCCTTGATGCAAAGGAAGAAGCAATCGACACAATTATGGAGATGAATTTATACAGAGAGTCAGGTAAGTTGAAGAAACTCATTGCTACGGGGTGCTTTATTGGCAGGTATTTCGATGAGTTGAGAGAAGAACTTACAGAAGTTGACCATTTAATCAACTTGAAAGACTTCCGTTCCTTTAACAAAATCTTCACGGATGGGGAACCTGAACTGAAAAGAAAGTTACTAACTCCCACACACTATGCTTACCTGCGAATAAGTGACGGATGCGATAATCTTTGTACATATTGTGCCATTCCATTGATTCGCGGTAAACTTATAAGTGAACCTCTGGAGAAGGTAATCGAGGAAGCGGAATATCTGGCAAAAGAGGGTGTGAAAGAGCTTATCGTTACTGCTCAGGATGTTACTCAATACGGTATTGATTTATATGATGAGCGGAAACTTCCTGAGCTGTTAAAAAAGCTGGAGGCTATTGAAGGATTTCAATGGATTAGGTTGTTGTATATGCACCCGGCACATATTACTGATGAATTGATTAGAGTTATTGCCGAATCCAGTAAAGTACTGCCCTATTTCGACATACCGTTGCAACATTCAGCAAGCTCTATCCTAAAGGTAATGAATAGAAAGATTACAGCCTCGGCTCAAAGAGATGTGTTGCTTAAAATCAAAAAAGCTATTCCTGATGCTGTTATTCGTACTACATTTATTTCAGGTTTCCCTGGTGAAACAGATTCTGACCATCAGCAATTACTGGCTTTTATTCAAGAGATGAAGTTCGGAAGACTCGGTGTGTTTACCTATTCTCCTGAAGAAAGTACACCCGCAGCAAAACTTAAGGGTAAGGTTCCCACAAAGACAGCAATTGCCCGTAAAGATGAGATTATGATGATCCAGCAGGCAATTTCCGAAGAGTTCATGGCTTCCTTTATCGGTAAAGAGATTCCTGTAATAATTGATAAAGAGAGTGAAGAAGATGGGATTCTTTACGAAGGCAGAACAAAATACGATGCCCCTGAAATAGACGGAGCAGTCTTTATAGTTTCCGGAAATGCAGAAGTGGGAGAGATTGTAACGGTTAGAATAATAGATAGTTGGGAGTATGATTTAGTGGGGGAAATTGTTTACCTCAGATAAATCTGTAACCTTACAGTAAAGCCCCGTTATAACTAATAACTTGACGAATAATCACCATATTGAAAATTCAGTTGAAAACTTAAATAAAATCCAATGAAATAAGGAGATATGTTATGCAGAGAAAGCTCCTGCTTGTAACAGTTCTGTTCATAATCTTAGCACTCGGTACACTGTGGAGTGTTGAAGATTCCAAACCAAATCCAGATCCCAAGGTTGTACTTGTAGAATTTGATAAAGGTACAATCACAAAAGGTGATCTTGATGAACGAATCGATAAAATCCCGCCCAATTATCAAAGTCGTTATAAGACAATTGATGGGCAAAAAGAGATTCTGGACGGTTTGATTCTGGAGGATGTGTTTTATCGTAAAGCTCTTGATATGGGTGTTGACAAAAAGGCTGATATTGTTGAGAAGACTGATCTAGCCACCAGAGAACTTTATATTTCCAGTTATTACAGACAGAATGTTAAAGAGAAGATTAATATAACCGATAAAGACCGGCAGAAGTATTATATGGCTCATCTTGATGAGTTTTATGAAAAGCCGAACACTTCCATTCTTTACATTCAAACCAAAGATAAAGATAATGCTGATAAAGCAATAGCTGAATTAAAGAGTGGGAAGCCATGGAATGAAGTATCTGATAATTTTAACACGAACTCTTATGCCAAGAACAATAAAGGTGTTATTAAGAGCATTCGCAGCAATGGTTATATCCCCGGACTCAATCAGAATGAGTTTCTTGATAATCTTATTAAAGAATCCAAGGTCTCTGACACTGAGATTTACGGACCTTTTGAGCAAAACAATGAATTCCACATCTTCAAAGTAACCGACCGTAAAGATGGTTATCAGAAAAGCTTTGAAGATGTCTCAGCGACTATTGACTCCAAAGTTCAAGCCGATATTGAGAAGGACTTTAATAAGAAGTTAGTGGATAAGCTGATGAAGAAGTACAATGTTGTCATTAATAAAGCAATAGCAGATACTATTAATCTCAGTATAATACCAACTGCCCCTGAAATTCTTAAACTGAATATTATCACATCTGATTACCCTAAACTTAATTTCACTGTTCAGACTTTAATTGAAACTTTTCATAAACTAAGCGGACAGGAACAAGCAATGTATTTGAAAGCAATGGGAGACGACAGCTTCTTTAATAGATTCCCGACTCAATTGCTGTATATGGCTGAAGTTGAAGAACAGGGGAAGGATAAATTCGTCGATGATCCCGATAGACTTAGGCAGATTGTCAGATATTTTGTACTTCGCGATGTGTATGCTACTCTTGTTGCTGATAAGGTTGAGGTCGATGACAAAGATATTCAGAAATTCTACGATGAGAATATGGCAAGATATCGTATTCCCGGTTATAGAACCATCAGATTATATAAATTTGATGACCAAAAGAAGGCTGAAGCCGGCAGAAAGGCTGTGTTGAAGGCTATGAAACAGAAGAAAGCCGAGAAGCAGGAAGAAGCAATCAGAAAGGTATATGAGAAGTACTGTGCTAACACTTATGATTCAGGGACAATAGATAAAGTATATACAAATAATGTCATCTTCGGGTACGGCAAGGATGAAGCTTTCAGTAAACTTATATATGATACTGAGTTAAACAACACTTCTCCCGTTTTCACTGCCAAGAATGGTGACATTCTTTGCTTCACAGTAAACACCGCTGTTGAAGATTCCTATAGAACACTCGATGAAGTGAAAGATACTATTGAAAAGAGTGCAAAACAGGAATCTGAAAAAGCTCTTAGAGATGAAGTTAAAGCAAATCTGATGAAAGAGTACGGTTATAAAGTCTATACTGACAGATTAGCTGTTAAGCTTACAGTTGAAGAGCTTTTCGAAATGGCGGACAATGCCATAAAACAGCGGAAATACAACGATGCAATCGTTTATTATGACCAGATTATTCAAGCGTATGCCGATGGCGTAAATGATTATAAAGCCATGTTTATGAAAGGATTCACTTATTCCGAAAACCTTAAGGACAATGAGAAAGCAATCCAATGTTATCAGGATTTCTTGAAGAAGTATCCTTCAGGTGATTTGAATGATTCTGCATCTTTCATGCTTGACCAGTTACAGAATGGTGAAGTTAACATTGATGAGTTAATTGAAGAAAAATAAGATTTAATCTCCCTTCTGAGAGCCTGATGCAAATCAGGCTCTTTCTTTTTACCAAAACAGCAATTACGAAACGAAGCACTAAGTTATTATTTATTCCTTTGACACGCCAGATAAATCAATTAATCTATCTACAAGAGGTATAAAATGATAATCAAACCAATCAATACCGTCGTTATAGCGGAAGACTTTGCGAAGATGCTTAAATGGTATCTAGATACATTTGAATTCACCACTGAGACATATCCAGGTATGGAGGACAGCTATGTCGGGCTTCTCTCCAATGGTGTGCATGTTATCGGATTAACTGCCTGTTCTGAAGAGAACAAACCACCAACACCTCGCAACAATGCAACCTTTATGCAAGTTTCATGCAGTCACATTTTCACCCTTTTCAGCAGAATAGAGAGCAATGGGGGAGAAGTGTTGTTCGGTCCTGCCAGAGATGAAGGTTATTGGTATGGTGGTGTAAAGGATATTGAGGGGAATCAGATTTGGGTATTTACTCCTGATGCTGATTTGGTTGAGGATGTGCCCAAGAAATAAGAATCAGTAAGAGTTGAAAGAATAATGATGATTTTGTTATTGAGTTA
This sequence comes from Candidatus Cloacimonadota bacterium, assembly GCA_016938155.1. Lineage (GTDB taxonomy): Bacteria > Cloacimonadota > Cloacimonadia > Cloacimonadales > JAFGVF01 > Zophobacter. The sequence continues at coordinate 1,322 of JAFGVF010000069.1, read as the reverse complement.
AATCCAGTTTCTCCTCCAATTCTTTAACCCTGTCTCTGAGTTCTTTGATACGGAATTCTCGTCCGATAAAGAGGTTGTTGTATCTTTGTAACTCAGCATTTTTCTGTTCTAATTCGGCAGTTCTATCTTCAACTAATTCCTCAAGATGTTCCTGATATTTACTCAGTTCCATTTCAGTTTTCCTTCTATCGGTAATATCTTCTCCGGAACTGAGTACAAATTCAATCTCATTGTCGCTGTTTCTCAGGATTGTATTGTACCAGAAAATCAATCTGATTCGTCCCGACTTAGTAACAACCTCATTTTCATAATAATCCAGAGATTCTAAAGCCCCCGAGACAATGGAAGCAAACACCTTTTTTACTCTATCTCTAACCGAAAGGGGCAGACAAACATCAAACCAGTTCTTCCCAATCAACTCCTCTCTCGAGTATTCCAGAATACTCAGACCCTTTTTATTGATGAGGGTGATATTGGCATTAGTATCCAAAGAAAGAATTATGCTTCCTGCCAGATTCAGGTATCGTTCTGCTGTTTCTTTGGCTTTTAGCAATTCTTGTTCCATGGCTCTTCTCTGAGTAATATCGTTTACAAATCCGAGAAAGCGGTTGGGACTAAGTTTCACGGCTTTGATTGTCCAGAACCCGATTGTGCCATCTTTCCTTTTGAAAAGAGAATCGCCAGAAGCATTACCGGTTGCTACAACTTTCCTGAAGCGTTCAACTGAACCCTGAACGGCTTCTTCAGGTAGTAGTTGTTTCAGATTCATTCCGAGGAGTTCCTGACGGGAATAGCCTGTTATTTTTTCTGCTGCAGGATTAACATCAACATAGTTTCCATTTTCATCTGCAATGAATATCCCGTCGGGTGCATTCTCGATATAGCTTCTAAATCGCTCTTCACTCTTCTTTAGAATTTCTTCTGCACTGTTTCCCGTTTCGGAAGAGTTAATTGTGGTTTCATCAGTATCCATGTTCCCTCCATGGCTTTCGCTTAGTTAATGCTCTAAGCATCAACAAGATAATAAAAAGAGTACTTATTAAGTCAACATTTTTTTTATTAACATTGAAATAATCACGGATGTGAGGGATTAAATTTTTCATAGAAGCGAACATAAAACTGACGAATCAATATCTTCGAGTGACGATTTCATCCAAAATCAAATCTACAGTGGAAATAATGCGGAGTTTCAGCATTTTCTTAGTGTAATCATGCTCCGTTACACCGCCGTTCATCTCCTCACTGTTTTCTCACTGCTCAGTCACTGCTTCTCCACTGTCAACCCACTGAAACAGTGGGTGGGCAGTGAGTGCACAGTGGGA
>JAFGVF010000068.1 GCA_016938155.1 Candidatus Cloacimonadota bacterium | reverse complement strand
GGGTGGTATTGGACTCGCAATTTTAAAAGAATTTATTTGCCTAAATAAGGGAGTGATACAAATTGTAAGTGATGCTGGATATTATGCCGTAAGATCGGAAGGTATGTTTAAAAATGAATATTCTAATTCCTTCCCGGGAACAATGATAAACCTGACTTTCCGGACAGATGATAATAATTCATATGCTCTTTCGGATGAGATAACTGACCTGTTTTAGGAGTAAAAAATGGAAGACTACAGAATCGAAATAATCAATGTTGTTGGTAGTGAGTATTGTATAGAAGCTGAAGATGGGAAGATCGTTTACGACCAGATAAAAGCAGCTATAGATAATGGTAATAGAGTTATACTCTCGTTTAGAAATGTAGAGATTCTTACAACTTCATTTTTAAATACTGCTGTAGGTCAGTTGTATCGAGATTTAACCGATGAGAGGGTTAAGGAGATTATCTCTGTAGAGAATATGTCCCCATCAGACCAAGCAAAACTTAAAAGAGTCAACGATACGGCAAAACTGTATTATAAAAATCCTGAACGCATGAAGAAAACTATTGAAGAAATAATGGAAGATTGATATGGAACGATATAGTCCTAATGATGTTTCCAGACTGGAAGGACGAGGAGTTTTCTTCGATGCGAATGTTCTAATATTTCTGTATGGTGGAGGAAATCCTGAAGGCTATCAACAATCAGTATATTCCCGGATTTTCAGTGAACTAGTCAAAATGAAGAATTCTCTTCATGTTGATTATATTGTAATTTCGGAGTTCGTTAATAGATTGTTTCGTATAGGGTATAAAAGCTATTTGGATTTCAATGGGCTTGATGAAAAGAGGTTCTCTTTTAAAGAATACAGAGCTACACCTGAAGCTAATACTTGCATTTCAGGTATCTATTCTACAGTTGAAAATGACATACTAAAGCATTTTCGGGTGATTGGGAAAGCCTTTACTAAAGAGGATATTACAGGTTTTCTTGAAGTTGACAACTTAGATTTTTCAGATAAAGCGATTGAAATGATCTGTCGAGAGAACCGTTTTGTTTTGCTAACTGATGATGCCGACTTTGCAAAATCAGAAATTGATATTCTAAGTGCAAATGGAAACATAGTTAGTCAATAATAGCAGGTAAAGGCTGAGGAAACCTTGGTGTAAGACCATAAGCATAGTGTAAATATGCAGGACTTAGGGACTGCTAATTGATTATCTATGCAATATCATTTGGAGACATCATGAGCGAAAAGAAAACAGTGTGTTTCCTAATCTTATCCCTATTCTTACTGAAGAAAGGCATTTATTCTTCAACAGCTTATAGTGTAGAATCGCAATTCTCCGTAGAGTGGATTAAGACACAAGCAGGATGCTTATGCTACGCGAAGGTATCGGTCGAAAAAGATAATCACAAGCGAGACAGTCGGGATATATCGGAACATTAGCCTTTTCCCAACTGTTGAAAGATAATGAAATGCAATAAAGAAAATGCCGACAGGATGTCGGCGTACCCATTTGGAATCGCATTGCCCCGAACTATCTCATAAATTACGAATTAAAATACGGGAGTTCATAGCGAAGCAGGGACTTCCGTAACAATATGTATAGCATTTTCTCAACCATTAAAAGGTGATAATTTGTAGGGGCACAACAATTTGTGCCCAAAGAGGAAGGGTTTAAATTATTAAACCCCTACCAATAGATCGTAAGAGCTGTTTCTTCGCATAGCCTCGAACTTGGAGGTACTGCTTTAGCTGTACTCTTGAAAAGATAGTGCAGCTAAAGCAGCACCTCCTGCCACAAAGAAAATGCCGGCAGGATGCCGGCGTACCCAATTGGATTCGCAAAGCCCCGAACTCGCTACGCTCGTATTGGTGCGAGCTCGAATGGGACACAGGAAGTTTCATCTCTACAAAGGAAAAGTGTTGATGAAACCAAATAGTTCTTGACAAGTTAGCAGTCTCGAGTCTTGATTGACAAAACAGGAAAGTTTGGAAAGGAGTTAGCATGGAATCATTTCATGGAACCACGATAATTGGCGTGCGAAGAAACGGAAAAACTGTTATTGCGGGAGACGGGCAGGTTACTTTGGGTCAAACAGTAATAAAGGGTACTGCTCTCAAGATAAGGAAGCTCCACGACGGGAAGGTAGTTGCCGGGTTTGCAGGAGCTACAGCAGATGCATTTACGCTTTTTGAGAGATTTGAAGACCACTTGAAAGCGACTAAAGGGAACCTTAAAAAAGCGGCGGTGGAGTTAGCGAAGGCTTGGCGTTCCGACCGTATCCTTAGGAGACTTGAGGCAATGATAATCGTGGGAGATAAAGAAGGTTTGTTGCTCATCAGCGGAATGGGAGATGTTCTGGAATCTGACGACGATATATTGACAATAGGTTCCGGTGGTAATTTTGCGATAGCAGCAGCACGAGCTCTATATTCCAATACCGACCTGCCGGCAAGAGAAATAGCGGAAAAAGCTTTGCACATCGCAGCAGATATTTGTATTTATACAAATCATAATTTGGTTGTAGAGGAGATTTAAATGATTGATGTAAATATTCTGACACCCCAACGGATTGTCGAAGAACTGGATAAGTATATAATCGGACAGAACGGAGCAAAAAGAGCCGTTGCTATTGCCCTGAGAAATCGTTGGCGACGCCAACAGATAGTTGGCGAACTTCAGAACGAGATAATCCCCAATAATATAATCCTCATAGGACCAACCGGAGTAGGTAAAACTGAAATAGCTCGTCGCTTATCTCGTTTAGCAAACGCCCCCTTCATCAAAGTAGAGGCTTCTAAGTTTACCGAGATAGGCTATGTCGGACGAGATGTGGAATCGATGATAAGAGAATTGCTTGATATTGCAATAAATCAGGTAAGAGCAGAGATGATTGAGAAAGTTCAAGCTATTGCCAAGAAGGCTGCCTTCGAGAAAGTGCTTAATAAACTGATTGCTCCCCCGGACATCAGTAAGCAGACGAATGAAACTGATGAGGAATATGAGGAGAGATTAGCCCGAGCCAAACGGTCTCGAGATAAAATGGCTGATAAACTGCTATCGGGGGAATTGGACGATAGAGAGATTGAGATTCAGGTGGAGGATGCTCCAAAAGTTTCCCATGTTGAAGTATTCTCTAATGTAAACATGGAGACAATGGATTTCAATATCGGGGACATGTTAAACAATATTGTAACAGGCAACAACAAAAAGAAAACGAAGAAATTGAAGGTTCCTGAGGCATTGGAACTGATGTCTGAAATTGAAGCAGCTAATCTGGTAAAGAAAGAAGAGGTTATCCGGGTTGCTCGCGAAAGAGTGGAAACTAGCGGGATTATCTTCATTGATGAGATAGACAAGATAGCAGACGGAAAGGAAAGATATGGAGCAGATGTTTCTCGCAGTGGTGTTCAAAGAGACCTTCTCCCAATAGTAGAAGGCTCAAATGTACCGACTAAACATGGTATGATTAATACTGCCCATATATTATTCATTGCTGCAGGAGCATTTCATATGTCCAAACCCTCAGACCTGATACCGGAATTACAGGGGCGTTTCCCTATCAGAGAAGAACTCAGCAGTCTCTCTGTAAATGACTTTGAAAGGATACTTGTAGAACCGGAAACAGCATTGACAAAACAGTATATTGCTCTGTTTGAGACTGAAGGCGTGAAACTCTCGTTTGAATCTAAGGCTATCAAAGTTATTGCTGAATATGCTTTCAAAGCCAATGAGATGATGGAAGATATTGGAGCAAGACGACTTCAAACAATTCTTAATCATCTTCTTGAAGATTATCTCTATAGGATGCCTGACAAGAAAATCAAGAGATTGAAGATAACAGAACAACTTGTACAGGAGAAGCTTAGCAAAATAATCGAGAATGAAGACTTGTCTAAATTTATTCTCTAAATGATGTTTTTTACCAAAACTGAGCCTGCAAATGCAGGCTTTTTTTGACTATTGTAAATTTACTTTGCCAAAATAATATGTATAATTATGCTTGACAACAGCATAATTAGAAGATACAAGAGGAATTATGGATAAAATTGAGACTGAGTACTTAAATTGTTTTGCGTGTGGAAGGGATAATCCGATAGGACTCCATTTACAATTCCACTATGAAAATGAAGAAGCAACAGCTCAGTGGAATTGTCCGATTCAATATTGCGGATATCCTGATGTTATTCATGGAGGTATCATTTCCACAATCCTGGACGAAGCAATGGCAAAAGCTATTCTTATTGAGAATATTGTGGCTGTTACCGGTAAAATGAATGTGAGTTTCAGAGCTCCATTAAAAGCAGGTACGGAGATATTGATAATCGGAAAAATAGAAAAAAATAAAGGTAATGTAATCACCGCTTCGGCAAGAATTGAAGATAAAGTTCAAGTCTATGCAGAGGCTAATGCCACATATATAAGGGTAGGTAAATCATGAAGAATTTCTTAAACAATTACTGCACCAAAAGTGAACAAAAGGCAGTTATCTTAATCCTTTTATTGGTTCTTCTGGCTACTTTTCTGTATAGCCAGAATGAAGCAAAAGAAAGTGAAGTCATCAATCCTGACTCTCTAAATGTGATGTTACAGCGACCTAACCTCCCGAATCTCAATATTCATACTGCTAAGTATGAGGATTGGGTTTTAGTCCCCGGATTAGGCACAAAAAGGGCAAAAGATATCGTGGAATTCAGAGATTTCTACGGGTTCAGTATTGTTAATGACCTTATGAAAGTAAAAGGTATTGGTATCAACACTGTAAAATCTATTATTGCCTATGGTTATGGTCTTCAGTATAAACCGACCTCTCAGATGAAATCAACCGATCCCAAAGCCACCGACACAAAAACAATTGAACTTATTGATCTGAACAAAGCGACTTTCGAGCAACTTGTGAGTATTCATGGTATCGGTAATTTTCGTGCTCAGGGGATAATTGAAATGCGGGAAAGAGTAGGACGATTTAAAAAATTTGATGAACTGCTGGACATAAACGGTATCGGTCCAAAAACAGTAAAGATTATAGAGCAAAATACATATCTCGGACAGGAGTAATGGCTGATAAAAAGAAAATTAAAGTAACTCCCACGCTGGCTAAATTATATGAAAGTCAAGGATTAATAGCCGATGCTATTGCAGCGTATGAGACAATCTACGCTCAAACTCCATCGGAAGAACTTTTTACAAAACTTGAGGAACTAAGGCATCGGTTTATACAATCGGGGCATGCACAAGAAGAATCCGATCAAAATATAGTTTCAGGAATCTTTACTGCCCATGAAAAAGAGTATTTTAGGATTTTGACCCATCGACAGTACTTAAAATATACAGCAGCCTATGACCCTGATGAAAGTGAACTGGATATTAAAATTGAGCTTGAAGATGATGATGATAAATACGATATAATTGAAGTCGATAAAGATGAAACCATTTCCGGTGAAAAGATCGATATTCCCAAGCCTGCTGACCCAATTTTTCAGGAAGTTCTGAATAATATCGCAAAAGCAGAGGCTGAAACTGAGCAAGAAAACAACCAGGAAAACGGAAATACGGTTAAAGAAGATATTTTAAACCAAAATCTGGCAGTTAGAGATATTATCACTCATTTAAAGCGTGTGTATGGAGAAGATACTCCTCTTAAAAGCATTGACGCAAAAGCAATGCTGGAAAGTATTGCAGCGTTACTAAAATAAGTGTTAATAGGATGATCATGAACCTTCCAAAAAATATAAATAAACTATGTGAAAAATGTGAGTGCACCTGCAAACAGGCAGAAAATGTGCATCTGATTACCTGCCCAAACTTCATTGAGAAACCAATTCAATTAACCATTTTCGATGAATTGGCTAAGAAGAAAAACAACAAAACAGACAAGAAATGAGAGTTATTTCAGGAGAAAAAAAGGGATTCAATCTCTTTTCAGTAGAAGGCTATACATCCCGTCCAACCACAGATTTTATGCGAGAGTATATCTATTCAGTTCTTCAAGATGTGGATGGTTTCATAGTTCTTGACCTCTATGCCGGCACGGGAGCTCTCGGAATTGAAGCTTTAAGCAGAGGTGCCGTATGGGCTGACTTTGTTGATTTCTCTTCAAATGCTATTAATGCAATAATCAAGAATCTCGATAAAACCGATTATACCGAAAAAAGTCATGTTTACAGAAAAAAAGCAGACCGTTTTCTACGAAGTTGTGATAAGCAATATGATTTGATTTTCCTTGATCCCCCGTATGATAAAGATCTTGTTAATGATACAATATCACTTATCTTCACTCACAACCTTGTTAAGGAAAACGGAGTAATAGTGATTGACCATTCATCCAATGAGGCTATTAATCCTGAGTTTCTAAAATATCTCATGCACGAGAAAAAGAAAAAAGCTGTAACTGTAACTCTTTTATTGATTACTGATAATAAAGGCACTACTGATGAAAATTTATAATACAATGACTCGCCAAAAAGAAGAGTTTGTACCCGTTGAGCCCGGAAAAGTGAAGATGTACTCTTGCGGTCCAACCGTTTACAATTACTTCCATATCGGCAACGCTCGTCCTTTTCTTTTCTTTGATGTTGTGAAACGCTACTTCAATTATATCGGCTATGATGTTACCTATGTGCAGAATATTACTGATATAGATGATAAAATTATCAATCAGGCTAATGATGAGAAAGTCAGCTACACTGCTGTTACTGAGAAATATATCCGAGCTTTTTTTGAAGATATTAAAGCACTAGGAATCAAGGGAGCAGACATTCAACCCAAAGCTACGGATGTAATTCAGGAAATAATAGATTTTATAGCAAAACTTATTGAATTGGATGCAGCTTATGAAGTCAATGGCGATGTATATTTCTCTGTAGAATCCGCCAGTCACTATGGTTCTCTATCGGGACGGAAACTGGAGGATATGCAGGCAGGAGCGAGAGTTGAAACGAATGAGCAAAAAAGGAACAGCTTTGATTTCACCCTTTGGAAAAAAGCCAAACCGGGAGAACCGGAATGGGATAGCCCCTGGGGTAAGGGACGGCCGGGCTGGCATACTGAATGCGTTGTTATGTCATGCAGCAATCTGGGAGAAACTTTTGACATCCACGGCGGAGGAGTCGATTTAATCTTCCCTCATCATGAGAATGAACTTGCTCAGGCGTGGGCTGTAAATAAAAAACCTCTTTGTAATTATTGGGTGCATAACGGATTCATCAATATTGAAGGTGAAAAGATGTCTAAGAGCCTTAACAACTTCTTCACTCTCAGGGATATCCTTAAAGAGTATGATGCAGAAACTGTGCGGTACTTCTTCCTCTCAAAACATTATCGATCACCCATTGATTACAACACAGGGATTCTTGATGAATCTGCAAAAGCAGTTCAGAACTTCTATAACGCATTGGAAGCTGTTGATTACTTGAAAACAAAAGAGGATAAAGTAGTTTATCCCGTCGAGTTTACCAAATATACTGAAGCTTTTATTGAAGCTATGGATGATGATTTCAACACGGCGAAAGCCCTTGCTGTTCTATTTGAGATTAACAAACTTATCTCAAATCAGGAAAATTCTAATGAGCTTAGAGTTTCGGCATCTCATCTCCTTGTTGAACTCGGTACTGTACTGGGATTTTTCTCGGATATAGACAAAAAGCTTAAGTCCGGCTTCAGTGACATCAGCGAATCTTTGATAAATCTACTTATTACATACAGAAATGAAGCTAAAACACGACGAGATTGGACTCTTGCCGACAAGATAAGAGATGACCTGCTTGCGTTGGGGGTGCAGTTACTGGACACCAAAGAAGGCACTGTTCATAAACTGCTGAAATAGAGATTATACTTGACTGATAAACCATCGAATTTGATTTTACTCTAAAATTAAGAACAATAGTTGGAGGATATGATGAAAAAGAATTTGTTAATAATATTGATAGCTACACTTCTGCTTAGTTTCAACGGACTTGATGCAAAGCAGAAGCTTTCATCCTTAGGTACACGCGGACTCAGAGATGCAAAGATGAAGCTACAGCAGAAAGACTATGATAAAGCTCTTGAATTCTATTTAAAAGTACTTGAAACTGACCCTGATTGTATTGAAGCACTCGTTAAAGTTGGACAGATTAACTATATGTTAGGCTCTGAACGCTCCCGCGATGCAGTTAAATATTTCATGAATGCTCATGATTATTATACCCGTTCATTAGTTGCTTATGATAAACTGCTGGCAGAAGGTCTTCCCGAGAAGAAGATAAAGGACGAAACAAAACTGATAGATGATGTCAAGAAAGAGGTTAATTATCCGGTTCAGAAGCTCGTTATTCTTGGAAAAACCTCCTTCGATGATGAATCTTACGATGAAGCATTAGAGATATTACAGAAAGTATTGGAACTCGATTCAACAAATGTTAACGCTTTGAAACTCATAGCTCAGATTTACATTACTCAAGAGAAGAATCCTGAGGCAATTAGCATTTTTAACCAGCTAAAAACTATTGTTCCTACTGATACACAGAATCTCCAGGTCCTTGCTTCTCTGTATTACAATACCAACTCCATTGAAAACCATGTTGAGAAGGCTATTGAGACATATCAAGATATCCTTGCCATTACCCCTAATGATATTGACATTCTTTTCAATATCTCAACAGCCTATTCTAATCTAAAACAATATGACAAATCACTTGAGATGAACGAAAGAATCCTTGCTATTGAGCCAAATAATCCCGATGCACTAGATAATAGCCAACAGTTTGCCCGTTTAGAAAAACAGAGATTGAGAACTGAAGATAATAAAGAAGCTGAAGCTGATGCAATGGAAAATAAAGAAATGGATTTCAGTATTCGATTGGTTAACTTAGAACCTACCAACGAAAACCTTGAGACCCTTTGTTATACACTCAGTCAGGCAGAGAAATGGGATAATTTACTAATCTATTCTCAGAAATGGTATGAGCTCGCACCAACAAATCAAAATGCTATTCAAATGGTTTTGCTGGCTGCCCTTAGAACTGATAATAAAGCTATTCAAGCTGATTTTGCTAAGAAACTGAAAGCATTATCTAAGTAACAACCTCACTTTCATAGTTGCAAAAGGCAGTGGATTCACCACTGCCTTTTTTCATTTATAAATAGAAAAAGACACAAGCATCACTTGTGTCTCTATTCTTTTATCGATTAAACAACTTAGATTACACCAAGTTGTTTTCCAATCTTCTTAAACTTGCTAAGGGCAACATCCAATTGTTCTATGGTATGTGTAGCCATGAAGCTTGTTCTGATTAAACACTGTGTGGGTGGAACAGCAGGCGGGATAACCGGATTAATGAAAACACCTTCCTCATCAAGGAGTTTCCACATTTTCATAGTGGTCATCATATCTCCGATGTGTAACGGGATAACTGGAGTATTGGATAGTCCTGTATCATAACCCATTTCATTGAAGCTTTTCAGCATGTGATGTGTGTTCTCCCACAGCCTGTCAATTCTTTCAGGTTCTTGTTCAATTATTTCCAATGCAGCCAGAACACTTGCAGCTGATGCAGGAGGCAGAGAAGCACTGAATATAAGAGCACGGGAATGATGTTTCAGGTAATGAATTGTGTCATGATCTCCTGCTATGAATCCTCCGATTGATGCTAATGATTTACTGAATGTTCCCATGATAACGGCTACATCATCAATCAATCCACTGGCTTCGGCAGCACCTGCACCATTCTTCCCCAATACACCGAGGGAATGGGCTTCATCCACCATGACTTCTGCTCCGTACTGTTTTGCTAAACGGACAATCTCTTCGATATTGGCAATATCTCCTTCCATAGAGAAAATACCATCCACAACAATTAGTGAGTTTTTACTATCTATCTTCTTTAATACCATTTCCAAACTTTTCATATCGTTATGAGAAAATCGTTCCATTTTTCCATAAGACATCTTACAGCCATCAATGATAGAAGCGTGATCATATTTATCAGTAATGACGAAATCATTCTTCCCTACCAACGCTGAAATTGCTCCCACATTCGATTGGTATCCGGTAGGGTAAGCAAGAGCAGCTTCTTTGCCAACATACCTGGCAAGTGCTTCTTCAAGTTGGATATGTATATCGAGAGTTCCATTAAGGAATCTTGATCCGGCACAACCTGTACCGTATTTTTTTATTGCTTCAATAGAAGCTTCTTTCACTTTGGGGTGGTTGGTCAAACCCAGATAACTGTTTGAACCAAGCATAAGCATCTTTTTCCCATTGCAGTACACCTCTGTGTCCTGTTCCGAGTTGATTTCTCTAAAATATGGATAGAAACCAATCTTATCCAGTTCTTTAGCTTCTGTGAACTGGGCACACTTATCTAATAATGCCATAATATCCAACCTTTATATTATTTCGAATTCTTTTAATTGTATGTATAGTTCTCGTACGAGTCCATATATCAAGTAAACTACAGGAACTGAGAACAACATTCCTGTCAAGCCAAAAGCCCAACCACCTGCCATCACTGTCAATAATACTATTAAAGGATGCATTTCAGTGTTTTTTCCTATTACAAGAGGATAGACAAAATTGTTATCAACTATCTGAACAAACCACATCCCAAGCACTGTGATTAGGATGTAAATGGTCTCTTTTCCGGTTATTAAAACCGACAGAACAGCAAAGATGATTCCCATCCATGGTCCAAGGTAGGGAATGACATTTGCAAACCCCGCAAGAGTTCCAATCAAAACGGAATATTTAACTCCGATGATAGTCAGTACTGTTGAAGCAAGAGCAGATATTATCACTATCTCCACGAGCAAAGCACGGAGATATCTACCCACAATCTGGTCTGATTTCTCCATGAGGTGCATAGAAAGCTCAAGGTATTTATTCGGTATCATACTGAAAATGGATTTCTTAAACTTATGCCAATCCTTTAACAAAAAGAAGCCCATTATCGGCATGGTGGCGATAATGGAGAAAGCCTTCAGCATATTTCCGGAATAATCGATTAAAAGCTGGGGAGCGTTAACCACAAATCGTCTTAAAAGGTTACCGGCTTGAGAAATATACGGGTCTAAATCAAGCATCGGTAGTTTTGCCTGAAGTTGAGCTATTGATTCTCGCATTTTAATAACTATCGGAATCATATCAAATTCAAAACCTCCAGACTCCGATGTACCCTTAAGTGCATCAATAACACTATATGCCTGATCGATGAGTGCAGGGATAAGGAAATAGATGCTCCAGCCGATAATCATTATCAAGGCTATATACACAATAACAATGCTCTTTACTCTGCATAAGCCTTTGCTTTCAAAGAAAACTACTACCGGATTGAGAATGTAGGCAAAGATAGTTGCAAGAACTATGTATCTAAAAACTGTCTGATAGAAAAAGAAAGCAGCAATGATTATCAATCCCATGAGGATAGTAAAGAATATCCTGGGTAGCTTCATTTTTTATCTCTAAGGAAAAAGAAGTTATTATTTACAATAAAATTACTGAAAGCTGTACTGATACCATAAAGAATTTTACTACCAGCCTTAGGGTCACGGGTGATGAATTCATTAAAATCACTCTTTGAGATGGACAAAAGCGTTGTCTCGGTGATGGAAACTGCTGTATTTATCCGTTTCTTTCCACTAAACATCTCAACAATCCCAAGAGTTTGATTCTTATGATAGATGTTCTCGGCATTTGTCATATCCCCACTACGGTAAATAGCAACTTCACCCTGCTGAATGATATAGAGGGCTACGATGGGATAGTTATCTTTAAAAATGACTTCACCCGGATTATAATGTCTCTGATGACAATAACTGTAAAGTTTCTTAACCTGAACAGTAGTTAGCTTGGAGAAAAATGGTATCTTTCTTAACAATCTCTCATCGGGAGATTCAATTGCAATAGACTTTAACTTTGTGATT
>JAFGVF010000067.1 GCA_016938155.1 Candidatus Cloacimonadota bacterium | reverse complement strand
GTAAACTACATAAACAACTCGCAACTACGATGATTTATGTAACACATGATCAAGTCGAAGCCATGACAATGGCAGACAAGATTGTTGTTATGAAAGATGGAATTATCCATCAGATTGACTCGCCTTTAAATGTTTACAATCATCCGGCTAATCTATTTGTAGCTGGCTTTATCGGTAGCCCCTCGATAAACATCTTCCGTGGGTCACTTGAGAGTATTAACAACGTATTTGTCTTCAAAGCAGAAAACTTCCAAGTTACACTTACTCCTGCTCAGAAAGAAAAAGTTAAAAATCATGTAAATAAATCAATAGTCATGGGAATTAGACCTGAAGATATTTACGATTCCGAATATGATACCATGGCAGCTCAACCCCAGAGAATCAAGGCTGTTTGTGATCTTGTCGAGCCAATGGGTAATGAGTTTACAGTCTTCTTTGTTGTCGGAAAGGATAAGTTTACAGCTCGTTTTGACCCGAAGAAATTCCCGGTTTTAAATGCTGAGATGAATGTAACTTTCGATATGGAAAAAGCTCATTTCTTTGATAATGAATCTGAGGAGTGTCTTTATTAACACTTTGTAAAGTCCTGCCTAGGCAGGACTTTTCTTTTTTTAGGGCGGGTTTTAATGAAAATATTGAAATCATTGCTGTTTTTTCTTCTATTCTGCCCCTTTAATAACCTGTTAGCATTCCAATCAGGATTATACCAGACCCCTGAATACTTAATCACTTCAGGTATCACAATTTTAGATAGGTCACCCTCAGGATTTTTACATACCCCTGCAATCCCGATGAGTGGCTTTGAAAGTGGTATCACTTATCTTTACAGCCGGAGTGAGTTGGTAATATCAAGTTCTACTGCCGGTCATAGATTTAAAAATATTGGTGTCGGTATTGGTTTTATCAGTTTGAACAATGATTTAATCAGTGATTCTTCACTAATCCTGAATTGCTCATACAACTTTCCGATGATTGCCATAGGTTGCAATTTGAAGTATAATTTCATGGATGTCGAGAACTACGATTACACTGCCGGTTTTTCGGGAGATATGGGATTTTCATGGAAATGGAAAGCAATTGAATCAGCTATTACCGTAATCAATCTCTATCCTCATAAAATTGAAGGTATAGATTTACCCCTAAGCACTAAAGTTCAGTTTTCTTATAATACTTGTGACTTACTTAAACTTGGAGTCGGAATTGAAATGGAAGAGAATTATCCGGCTGAATTGCAGTTTTCAACAAGATTAAGAATAACCGATATGATATTCTTCCTCAGTGGATATCAAACAGATATTAACGCTTTAAACTTCGGAATAAAACTGATTTTCAATCAATTCAACTTAACTTATGCCGTTCATAATCACCCTGATTTAAAGCTTACTCATGCATGTGCAATCGGCTATACTTGGTAAAACTGCTTTCATAATTATTATCTCTCTATATTTATCCTTTATAAGGGCAGTTCCAATAATTAGTGACGAATACAGTGATTTTGATGGGTATAACGAGAATTCAGCAGTATTAGAGGAATTACTTTTACAGGGAATTTACATCAACACTTGCAGCCCGGAAGTTTTAAGAATTGCAGGTTTCACTGACAAAGAATGTGAAGCAATTATCCAGCACAGAAACAAAGAGATTTTTAGCAACATATCTGATCTGGAAACACTCATCCCAAACTCTGATGCAGTTTATAATTATAGATATAGTTTTCGGTTTAATGCACGCACAATAATCTCAATGTATTCAAGGAATAAAAGCAGTTGCTCAACTGAAGACAAAGATTACTCCATCGCATTGAAGCAAAACATTACTTTCAACAACAATTCAATTAAAATTCTATCCTACAAGGGATTTAACGATGATGACTTGAAGGCAGTTAAAAGCATTACATGTTACTCAGAACAAAAGAATTTGAACTATGTAGTCGGTGATTACTACCCGAATTTCGGTAGAGGTCTGATATTTGAAGCTACGGGAAGGGATGAGAACAAATTTTACCCGGTTAACAGCTTTCTAAGTTTGTATCACTTACGAGGTTTTGGCATTTCTTACTCTAAAAATGATATTATGACTGGCTTTTTTAGTGGTTATTTAAATGAAAGTCCAACACTGATAACTGAAGGTTTGGGATTAAACGACAAAGAAAAATTGAATACTTACAACTCAATTATTGGATGGAGGGGATTGTGCCTCCTTTCAGGTTTTAAAGATTCAGAAAGCAGTGTTAAAAATCCCGATAAATATCATCATAGTTTATCTTATACTTGTTCTCCTGGTACCTATAAACTCAAAACAGAATTAACTTTTGAAGATAAACCATCCATTAGTGCTGAATTAAATGCAACAACAGATAGATTTAGATACAACACCTCTTTTGATTTAGTCAGAAATGCAGAGAAGCATCCATTCTCAAGCTTTTACAATAATTTCAGAAATCAAGCCAACTTTACCGAATATAACTGCAAAGTAACTCTGACTGAGAAAAAATACTCACCCTACCTGAAACTTCGCTATAGAAACTCCTGCGATAACTATTTAAGAGAAATCTTGGAGCAGACAGGTGCAAAGCTGCGATTTGATAACCAAT
>JAFGVF010000066.1 GCA_016938155.1 Candidatus Cloacimonadota bacterium | reverse complement strand
TGATTTGGGTTGGATACAGCATGCTCCTTATTGTATTCATTCATATCCAGATATGATTGCCACATAGCTGCTGATGTTGTATCGTTAATAGCCAGGAGATTAGGAATAACTGTGTTTTGAATCTGGCTTTCTGTATAAATATATCTGGTTGCAAATCCATCAGGAGAAACCATCACATCGGGAGTAAGAGTAACATTATCATTCTCATCATCCCAATTTAACACTCGTGTTACTCCCCATACAAGATTCACAGCTCCACCGACAAAGACATCTCCGCCGAAATCACCGATTATATCGTCGCTGTCGGCTGTCCGGTATTCTTCTGATGTTGTAAAAGTATATAACTGCTCTTTACTCCTTTCCTGTTGCTTTTCCACAGTCCATTGATAGCTAAGATCAGCAATAACATCAATTTCAGTGTTAATATTATAAAATGAACACCCTTCTTCGAAAGAGATATCCGGTCCTAAGTGTATATTTACAAAACGAGTATCACTTCCGTTTTTTGTAACACCTACACTCAAGTTTACAGAATGACTACTGCTGGAATTGAAAGAGGAATAACTGCAATCTCCGGGCGGATCATGTAACACAAGGAAAGGAATCTCGGGAGATGTGGTAGCGAAGGTGCTTTCCAATGGTCTCACACCCTCTGTTATTGCCCAGTCACTTTGAGTGGCAAACCGATTCAGGTCTTCATCAATAACAGTAAACTCTATGATGTTCTGGTATTGCCGTGCATATCCACCATTGATATTTGGCAAATAAGGAGCGAATCGATATATATATTGGGTGGTATCAGCAAAGGCATCCTCTATCAATCCTAATCCTCCAATTTCATCATTGATTTGAATTGAACAGTCATCTAGATAGGTAATCTGATTCTCGTGTCCTGCATAGCTGTAATCCTCAATAGCTCTAACTGATACCTCATACCATTCGTTCTGGGTAAGCACATAGAAGTAATTATCCGGATAGTCTGAGAATTGTTTCAATTCAAGACTATCAGCCCAAATTGTTTCAATTTGTAATGGAGCCTTCCAGACATATCTAAGAGTATCAAGAGAATCTCCTGAATCCCTTAGGTCAAGATAAGATGTTTTTAAAGACTGGAACTGCTCATCAACAACAAGATCAAACGGGTCATTGTCAGTAGGATTGACAGTTACATTGAATTCTAACGGTGGCAGGTTTTGTACAATAAGACTGCCTGTATCCCATGTTTGCCCTACGATACTTCTTGAATATAATCCATTTTCGGATTCCATATTCACATCAAAATCACCAATCACCCAGCCGGAATCACCTCCAACAACCTCTAACTGTATTCTGGACCGCTGCATATTCTCAAAATTAATATTACTTCGGGGGAAAGTAACTGAACCAAGGTTCCATTCTCTGTTGAATGGATGTCCATTAAAGCTTGCAGAGACAAGACAATTTGTACCATGCTCAACTTCTAAAACATAATTTCCATCTTCATCTGTCAAAACAGGTGGTATGATTGCTGACCCATTAAGAAGTATTGATGCTCCTTCTACAGGACAAACAGTTCCGTTGTAAATAACATTTCCGGAAATCTCAATCATCGAATTATCAGTGAAATTAACCTCGTTGGCTGCAATGTTACTACTACTTAATGTAACAAGCCTCTGTTCAGGTTGGAACATGTGGCCTGTTTTGGTTGGCGTAACCGTAAAAGTTGTAGCATTACCGTAAGGAATTTGCGTTATTACATAATCACCCCAATTATCAGTTATTGAACCAAGCTCTAATCCCGGTTCGTCTGAAGACCAGAAACACTGAGTTGCTGTGGCATTATTGGAGTTGTTTGTTGCATCATAGGCAATAGCCCCTGATCCTTCATTCAATGCCCAGTATCCAACCAACCCCTCTGCATTGTAGGGCAGAACTATGTTCATTGTTTCATTGATCTGTACAGAGTCACGGGCAGATGACCAAATTCTAATATCATCAATAAAACCAGTCCAACCAGACGATACCATTGTGTCAGAACCTACATAGTTTCCGAAAATATATGTTGAATCAGTTGCAACATTACTCCCATCAAGAAACATTTCGACATAAGAATCAGTGTAGTTGTTTATAATGGCTATGTGATGCCATTCATTATTACTTACATCTACTGCTATATCCTGCTGAGAAAGAGTATTAACTCCATCGGAATAAATTACACCTGAAGGAACTATTCCTAAAGAATGAGTACCATTAGTGAAAATCAGAGCTTCTTGATCAGAGGTTTTAATCCAAGTTTCAAATGTAAAGTTCTGGTTCAAATCAATGTCAGGATTGCTTATTTCAAGTTGTGAAGACTGAGACTCATCCATCTGCAAGCTATATCCTGATGAAGGTGAAAGCGATATTTTGACTCCTGCTACAGGATTATTGTTTGTTGTTTTGACATTTCCTGAAATGATACCATTGGGTTTTATATATCCCGCGTCTTCATTTGAATAACTGCTTTCGGAACCATTATATGCCTGAACACTATAAGTATAGATTATTCCCGGGATTACTTCATTATCAGAGTAAGAAAAAGTGGAACTATCAACTGAATAAAGGTTAGTCCCATTCCGATAAATTCTAAAACCATTTGGTTGAATATTATAGTCAGGATTGAAATCCCAAAACAACTGGATGTAACCGGGATAATCAATTTCACCGTCAGAGGCTGACATACCACTTGGTTTAAGGAAACCTTGATACTCATAAGCTCCAATATCAATTCTATCAAAATTGGATACACTATGACCATATATACGAGCTTCATCCTTGAAGTCCATGTTTGCGATGTTTAAACCGGTGGTGTCTTGAATACCTGAGTTAATGCAATATGACCAGCCTGCTATGTTATATTTATGTGTTGAATCGTTTGTGAAAGCCGGGTCATGATTTATATTTCCCTGCCCTGAGAAACCATCTTCAACATTGCTATATCTAACATTGTTAAGATTTCCTTCATCTGTATAGATGGAATAACTGTTCCCCCAAACAATACAGTTAGTTATTTGAGGTTGAATATCATCATTTG
>JAFGVF010000065.1 GCA_016938155.1 Candidatus Cloacimonadota bacterium | reverse complement strand
ATAGAAGCTGTCAGGAAATAAATCCAAAGCTTCATATTCCCTGAAGCTGTAAGTAAGTGCGAAATCGAGAGTCAGGTTTTTCATAACTTCATAACCCGAACCGGCTGTTATAGAAGGCATGTTAAGTTTAATTGCATAGAGGAAGTTATCATCCGCTATTGTCTGATAGGATGTTTCAGAGCTGAATCCTATTCTCAAAGGAAGCATGTTTGTAACACTGTGCTCAATACCGAAATAATAATTCCAGGCATCGTCATACATAGCATTTATATCACTCCAATTAACATATTCAGCCTCAATGTTAAGTTGTGTTTTCATGATATTTCTGGGTCTGTAGGAGAAGCCGAAACGCATAGAGGCAGGTAGGTCATAGTCTCCGAATATCAGAGCATCTACGGCATCCATATTTAGAAGAGTAACATCATGATAATTAGAATATTGAGCTTCCATGCCCGTAGTATCAGATTCTGTTGCTTCAAGATATTTATTGGCTGTGGATGATACATCAATAGTCGTTTTGGGAGTGTAGGCAAATCCTATAGAAATTCTTTCTCCCAAATCAGCAGTAAATCCGGCTTTATACTGGATACCTGAGAGGTCACGCTGATAGTCTAAATAGTAATTATAAAGGGTATCAGGAGTTGCTTGAGCAGCTGCCTGAGCTCTCGCCCAGTTTGTCCACTCAATTTTATTTTCCTGATTTATATCTCCCATCAGGCTGGTAAACTCAAAAGCAACGCCAAGATTGGATAAATAATCATAGTTGATGTCAATTCCATAACCAATATCGAAAGAAAATCCGTTGAGGTTTCCCTTGTTGTTAATCTCATTATCGGCTATTCTTTCCGGGTAACCATCATTATTTGAATTATTGTTGTTTCTAACCTGTTCCTTATAAAAACCGGTGAAATCATAAAGGGGATTATATCTTGCTCCTACTGCTAACTTCGCATTATTAAAGCCATAAATCCAAGCTATGGAACCAGATAAGTATGCGTTGTAATTGAAGTTTGTTTCATAAGTGGCATCATCAACATAACCCTCAAAGGAATCATAAAAGGGGAAACTGCGTTTGTCCATGAATTGACTTCCATTTACCCCAACTTGTCCCCAGTAACCGGTCTCAAGATTCAACAGCACGGCAGGATTGATGAAGGCGTCCATGGGTCGCAGACCATGAGCTACACCGGTTCCTCCCATTGAGATTGAGCGAATATCGTTAGTGGGTATTTTATAACCAAAGGTTTTGTCTGTTATTGAGAATGCAGCCAGTCCTGTTAGGCACAGGATAAAAAGTATCGGCAGTATATATTTTTTCATCTATCCTCCAAAATTAAAAATTCCAGTCAATCTGTAAACGGATGGAATGCTCGTCTCTTTCCACCATCTCATAGTAGTTTTGCCCGTCAATATACTCAGGCTCGTTATAGAATCCCCTAATCTCATAACTATGGGATTGATATTGTTTATACTTATACTTTAGGGATACAAACAGGTTATTGGAGACTCTGTCCATGACAGTAAACCAGTACTTGTTACCTTTAGCTCCCATGAAATCCATTTCCATGTCTTCCCAGTCCCAATGAGAAATCCCATGACCGTCCCAGTAGAGGAAAGAACCTTTAAGCTTCAAATCTTCAGTAAAGTTATGTGTATAATTCACACAGATATAATCGCCGTGCTGAAAAACTCTTCCGGCAGCACTTTCATTGTATCCGTATCCGTCAGCATTATTAAAGAGATAAACATAAGGCGGACCCCAAACGGTATCATAACGATACTCAAGGGAGAAGTAATCTCTTGCGGAAAGAGATGCTGATACAGTGGCAGTATAACGATTAACCGTCGATGTCTGTCTGTCTGCATCATTATCAAATCTATTTGTTTGATTGGTATATTTGATCTGGAACCTTAGAGGAAAGATAGGACGATATTCCAGTCCACCGTCAAAACGATATGTCATACGGTGGTCGGAGTATCTCTCGAATACATCCAGATAGGTTTTGGAAAGGGTAAAGTAATTGTTGAAACGATAACGGGTCTCTATGTAGTAACCTTTCTCAGGTTGTGTTTGAGAATTATTGCTGACAATATCAGTTAGCATGGGATTGGTTAGCATATAGGAATCTTCCAGCATAGTCCCATCCAGCTTAGATTTCTCACCGAAGGCATTGCTGTATGGGTTATCAAACTCAGCTTGAATATCTCTATAGAGTACTATCAGATAAAGGTTATCATACTGTGCTCTGCTGCTTAACAAATAGGCACTGGGGTCATCACCGAGTTTTGTTACTTCGCCGTTTTTTGTCATCTCGGCGTATTCACCTTGCAGGGAAACATTGTTCAGTAATGTCATACCGTCAAAACCAATTACTTGTCGATAATCTCTGTCGTATTCATCTGTTTTTGTTGCATATAAATCAGTAATAGCA
This sequence comes from Candidatus Cloacimonadota bacterium, assembly GCA_016938155.1. GTDB lineage: Bacteria > Cloacimonadota > Cloacimonadia > Cloacimonadales > JAFGVF01 > Zophobacter. Next base: position 1,270 of record JAFGVF010000065.1, on the reverse strand, counting down.
CTATCTACAATCTTAATCTTCTGATAATTATAGCTGTCTCTCATTAAAACAGGACCTAATTCATCAAAATCAGGAACTATAAACTCGGCGTTATTATAATAGGATGTGTATGTCGTAAAGCCAAGTCTGGTTCCGATAAGCGGATTCATTTGAATATGACCTCCGTAGAGGGTCTCATCCACGATATTCTTACGGGGGGCAAGATTGATGTAAGGCGTTGAGTATGGAGCACCTGCATCAAGTTCGTTATTGAAGAATGTCTCGGCATCTTCCATAACATCATCTTCAAATCTGATCGTGGAATTCACAAGACTGAATACCTGATAATCTCCATTTGCATCTTTTGCCGGGACGGAGTGGATATTACCATCTGCATCCACTTCCTGATCCATATAGATAAAGGCATCTTTCTTGTCGTTTGAAGCAAAAAAAGATGTCTGAAACAGGTCATTCCTCCACTCTACAGCTAAACCCTTAAGGGAGTTAACTTCGGTTCTGGACAGGTCTTCACTAATCCCGTAGATACGCTTATCAAAGCCGTACCCGGTCTTACGGGGACTGAAGTAATCTGTGTTCTCCATTGTTAACCCTTCGCCGTATGTTGCCCTATAATTACCCCCAACTATTCTGATAGTATTGTTCCTATTGAAGAGATTGAAGTTGTAATCATACTTTGCGAAGTACTTAGTGTCCCACATCTTATCTTTTGTTTCAGAGTCATCGAAATCGGCATCACCTTTGGGCTTGTCATACATAATACCCATCTTAATATCGTTTCCGTATCTCATCCGAAACTTATGCGTAACATCCGGTGAATACTCATCTAAATCAAGATAACCCCAGAGAGTCAGGTCGGTTTTATGAGGTGCCGGATTGGGATATGCATCTCGCAGGAATACCGATTTATACATCTCTTCAGTATCCTGATCAAAACTGTAGGTGCGATATCTGAATTGGTAATCAAAGAAGAGTTTTCTTTTAACAGGCGGTTCCTTGTAGAACACATAATTACGGAGGTTGGAATAACCGTAATAAGTCATGCCGACCGTATTCTTCAAATCTCTTTTATCCACCAGCGTATCGCCTCTTGCCCTTCGGTAAAGTACGGCAGCAGCATCATTCGGTGAAACATTCGGGAGACTTATCATATCCTCAAAGAGCATTTTATTGATGTTCTGAGGAGTCATAAGGTAGTCGCTCCAGATATCTGAGATTCCCTCAGATGAGCCTTCATTGCTTCCAAGCCTCTCAATCAGATAATCAACTTCTT
>JAFGVF010000064.1 GCA_016938155.1 Candidatus Cloacimonadota bacterium | reverse complement strand
GAGTATATTATCTAAAAAGGGTCCTCAATACATTCCGCTAAATGAGTATGTTACAGAGACCTGAGGAGGAAGACATAGATGGATAAGAACAAAGAAGCAGCTTTAAAAACTGCAATCACACAACTTGAGAAGAAATTCGGTATCGGTACGGTTATGCAGATGGGAGATAAACCTAACATTGCCATTGATGTTATTCCTACAGGTGCTTTAAATCTGGACTTAGCTCTCGGAATCGGTGGCATCCCAAGGGGGAGGGTTACAGAGATATACGGTGCAGAAGCATCTGGAAAAACGACCCTAACCCTGCATATTGCTGCTCAATGTCAGAAGCTTGGCGGAGTTGTAGCCTTTATTGATGCAGAGCATGCTCTTGACCCGTCTTATGCTCGCAATCTTGGTGTTGATATTGACCATTTACTTATATCACAACCGGATGGAGGTGAACAGGCACTTGAAATTGTAGAAGCCCTTGTCCGTAGCAATGCTGTTGATTTAGTCATCGTGGACTCCGTGGCAGCTCTTGTACCCCGGCAGGAGATTGAAGGCTCAATGGGGGACAGCCATGTCGGGCTGCAAGCTCGTTTGATGTCTCAAGCACTAAGGAAACTCACTTCAATCATCTCTAAAACAAACTGCTCTGTTATCTTCATCAATCAAACCCGTATGAAGATTGGAGTTCCTTCTTATGTAAATCCCGAAACCACAACCGGTGGGGTTGCCCTTAAGTTCTATGCATCTATTCGTTTAGAAGTCAGGAATGCCGGAGCTATTAAAGGTCTTGGTTCCGAGGCTGAGATACTCGGAAACAAAGTTAGAGTCAAGATTGTTAAGAATAAACTTGCTCCACCTTTCAAATCAGTTGTATTCCCGATTATTTTCGGTAAAGGAATCTCCCATTACGACATTTTGATTGATATGGCTGTTGACCATGAAATCATTAAAAAGAGTGGTTCCTGGTATTCATACGGAGAAACCCGTTTAGGTCAGGGTACTGAGAAAGTGAAGCTCTATTTAAGTGAAAATTTAGAGTTACAGAATGAAATTGAGGAGAAAGTAAGAACTCTTGTTACTCCTGCTGATTTCGAACATGTAGCAGATATTGACGAAGAATAATGGATTAAATATGATTAAGTAAATCCGGTGTGAAAGCACCGGATTTTTCTTAAATAGAGATGATGAACTACAGTTTTTATTTGAAACCGGGGAAAAAGAGTATATTTGTTATTCAAAGAGATGGGGTATCTTTGGGAACCTTACCCAGGTCTAAGTTAATTTTGTTTTTAAATACTGAAGATAAGCTGGATATATCTGATAATAATGAAGCCTATCTCAGAGAGGAGCTCTTACGATATGGGCGAGAGAGATTATTTAAGTTTCTTGCTTATCGTGACAGATCGGTGAAGGAAACAAAACAATTTCTAAAAGAGTTACCTCTTTCAAAAGAGTTTGTTGATGAACTGATGGGATTCTGTCTGGATAAGGGTTTCTTGAATGATAAAAGATATGCTGAAATGTTTGTCATGTCAGCCAGAGATAACAGAATGAGTAAACGGGAAGTCAGATTCAAGCTTAGAGAAAAAGGCATTGGTAATTCTTATGTTGAATCTGCTATCTCTGAATTTTATCCTGAAACTGATGAGAAGCAGAATCTCCGGGAGCTTGTAGATTATGCCTTCCGTAGGTATAAATGCGAAGATACTCGTAAACACAAAAGTAAGTGCATTGAATATCTCATCCGCAAAGGATACGAGTATTACAATGTCAAAGCGGAGATAGATAAAGTGTTTGGTTCTGATGATAATGATTTTGAGTTTTAAGGCAGGTAAAATTGATTAATAAGTTTTCTCTTGCAATACACGGAGGAGCCGGTGTTATCAGTAAAGACACGCCTCCGGAAAAAGTAGAAGCATACAATATGGGTCTTCGAGAAGCCTTAGAAGCAGGAGTTAAAATTCTCTCATCCGGTGGTAAAGCAATTGATGCTGTTGTTGCTGCCGTGCTGAGCATGGAGGAAAATCCACTCTTCAATGCAGGAAAAGGTGCTGTGTACAATTCGCAAGGCACTCATGAACTTGACAGCTCTCTGATGGATGGGACAAATCTTAAATGCGGAGCAGTTGCTGCCTCAGCAACAACCCGTAATCCGATACTTTTAGCAAAAGCCATCCTGGAGAAATCTGAACATATTCTCTTAAGTAGTAATGGAGCAGACAATTTTGCCCTTGAAGTTGGTCTGGAACAGGTAAATAATCATTTCTTTGATACCGAGCACAGATATAATGCTTGGCTAAAGGCAAAATCAAATGATGAAGTACTGCTTGACCACACAGCTGAAAGTAAAAGTTCTCTGGGTACTGTCGGTGCAGTAGCTATGGATATTTATGGAAATCTTGCTGCCGGGACATCTACTGGCGGTATGACTAACAAAAATCATGGAAGAATCGGTGATACTCCTCTTATTGGTGCCGGAACCTATGCCAATACTGCTACATGTGCAGTTTCATGTACAGGTCACGGTGAACTTTTTATCCGTAATTGTACGGCTTACGACTTACATGCAAGGATGTTGTACCTTGGTTTGAATATAGAGACAGCTGCTGATATGGTGATAAAAGAACTGCCTGAAGAAGCAGGTGGTTTTATTGCTGTTGATTCTTCTGGTAACATCGTGATGCCTTTCAATTCTCTCGGTATGTTCCGTGGGCGTGCAGACAGTAGCGGAATGCTGGAAACAGCTATTTGGGAATAGGGATGTTAAAAAAGCATTTAATAGTTTTCATTCTGACTCTGGTTAGTCTCAGTGGTTTCTCCCTTACTCTGAAAAGGGCTTATGACTTGGCTATCCCTGCCAATGGTTTTGATAAATATATCACTCTCCAAACAGGAGAAACTTACACAGGCGGAATCTATATCGGACAGACCTTTGACGACGAAACCGATTCCTTTGTCGGGGATTATGGTTTATCCACAAAAATCATTGGTAATGGTGCTGTTCTTGATTTACAGCACGAAGAAATAACAGTAGCTTATACAGAAGCCCGTTTCGAAATATCGGATTGCGTTATTATTAACGGTAATATCCGGTTTGTGGGTAATGACTCCGGGGTGAACAATCTTTATCCCTCAGGTTTAGTCGAGTATGTTACTTTCTATAATACTGATGACTACGGAATCAGAACACTTGCCTGCGGGAACGATATAACTATTAGGAGAAACATCTTTTTTAATGCAATTTATACGGGTGATGATTTCCTTCAATACAACAGTCAGGTAAACGAATTTCTTACAACCGGAGTAAATGTCGCCATCAGTCAGCAAAACACATATAACCCAATTGCTCAAATATATGATAACTGGTCATTTTTCAGCAGAGATTCTATAAATCAGGATGACCTTTATCACTTTTCCATGTTCTGCGATTATGGCTGATTTGAGCCTTATGCCTGGCAGGATGCCGGCAATTCTTTAGCGAACAACATTATAGCAGTTGATCCCGAGCTTACAGATCCAGAAAATGGTGATTATTCCCATCAGAATAATTCACCGGCTTTGGATTATGGATGCCAGTCCTTCCTTTTATCTTTAAAAAGGGATTGTCAATCCGGGCTTAAGCATGGAAAATCTGCTTTTAGTTCTGATATAGAGAGTGACATTACAATTGATAATGTTTGGGATGAAGATACCTACTATATCTATGACAACATCACCATTGAGAATGGAGTAACCCTTACAATTCAGCCGGGTACAACAGTCTTTTTTATGGGATATTACCATCTCAATGTTCAGGGCACTATCATAGCTGAAGGAACACCTCAAGAGCATATTATATTCACAAGAGCTTCTTTTGTTGAATTTATGCCGGACAGTTATACAGGCGATTATTGGAACGGGATTAAATATATTAAGACTTCTTCGGCAAATGTTCCCTCACACTTTGAATACTGTGAGTTTTCAGGAAGTAAGAATATTGCCGTATTTGAGGAGCCATATTCCGGCTATGGAGGAGTCTTCTTTGTTGAGGAATACTCTGATCTTACCATTGAAAACTGCATTTTCACTCAGAATCTGGCGAATCACGGGGGAGCAATCAGTTGCCTGAAGAATTCCGGCATTAAGTTAATAAACAATCTTGCTAACAACAACTTTGCTCTTGAAAGTGCTTCTTTTCTAAGGTCTGATTATGCTTATCCCAAACTACTTGCAAACACGATAACTGATAATGTTTTATTGAATCCGGATGTGTATGCAGTTTCAGGGGCTGTTCATTCCTATCACTCTAAACCCCTTATGTACAATAATATCGTGGTTAATAATCAAAGTAATTGTATCGATAATCATCAAATATATCTCAGCAAGCCATATTATACTAAAAACAATCTGCTTGAGGAAAACATGGTTGGAAACTTGACGGGTAATCCTGACTTCTTAGCCCTTCCTGATTTCTTTTTTGTGCCTTCTGAGATGTCTCCTTGTAATGATTCCGGTACACTCAACTCGGAGTTTCTTTCATTGCCCGATATTGATATTTACGGCAATCCCAGAATCTACAACACTTTCCCTGATATCGGTTGTGCCGAATTCAATCCCGTTATTTCCATTTACGAAGACGAAAACCAACCGCTTATCCATAAATTGGTAACCTACCCCAATCCTGCCTCAAGAGTTATTGAATTCGGGTTTAAAGAGAAAGCTCTCTTTTCTGCAAATCTGACTATTTTTGACCTGAGAGGAAGGGTTGTGAAATCCATTTATTCTTCTGGAAATAACCACACGATTAAATGGGATTTAACAGATAAAAAGAACAAACCGGTTGCCTCAGGAATCTATTTCTACAAATTTTGTGACTCATCCTTCAAAACTTCCGGAAGAGTGGTAGTGATAAAATAATTCCTTTTGACACAAACTTCTCAAAACTGTTCAACCTGCTCAATTGAAATCCAAGCAGAATCAGAAGGAGCTTCACTCAAAGTATAAGTTAGATTTCAGAAACGGAGCATCAGAATTATTGAGACTATTCAAACTTAGCACTGATTTCATCTCCGGCTTATCTTTTCAATCGGTTTTCAGACCTTAGAATTACTGACATACAATACAATAAATCCTATATAAAGCCTTACAGTTTTGGCAAACCCAACCGTGGGTCAACCGTGGATCAACCGTGGGTTAACCGTGGAAGCCACGGGAGCCCCACGGGAGAGGTACGGTAAACCTATGGGGCGATATGCCGATTTCACCGGTAATCAACCAATCATCCGCTTCCAGCCATGACGGGTTTGACTACCGTTTCTCTTCCGCCCCTCT
>JAFGVF010000063.1 GCA_016938155.1 Candidatus Cloacimonadota bacterium | reverse complement strand
GTGGATTTCAGGGAAAAGCTGTCTCGTAAAAAACGGTGGGAGCAATTAGATGAAGAGGTTATCTACACAGAAAAACAACTTGATAAAGAGGTAGTCAATCCCAGTCAGATAAGAACAGTGATAAAAGGTTTTCTGAACAGTTTGCCGGAGATATTCCCGGGAAGAAAGGAAATACCCAAGACTCTTATTTTTGCCAAAACAGACAGTCATGCGGACGATATTATCAACATTGTCCGGGAAGAATTCAATGAAGGGAATGCCTTCTGTAAGAAAGTAACCTACAAAGCTGAAGAAGACCCCAAATCGGTATTAGCTCAGTTTCGTAATGATTATAATCCCCGTATAGTGGTAACCGTTGATATGATTGCTACCGGAACGGATGTGAAACCCTTGGAATGTCTTCTGTTTATGCGGGATGTGAAAAGCAAAAACTACTTCGAGCAAATGCTCGGGAGAGGAACACGAACCTTAGGATATGATGACTTAAAAAAGGTAACACCTTCTGCTGTCTCAGCAAAAACACATTTTGTAATCGTGGATGCCGTAGGAGTTACCAAAACAATCAGAAGCTTCAGCAGACCGCTGGAAAGAAAACCGGGAATTCCTCTGAAAGACCTTCTTAATGCAGTTACTTTTGGGGCAGAAGATGAAGACCTGTTCACTACTCTTGCCGGCAGACTCGGGAGATTGGAAAAGCAGTTAACTCCCGAAGAGAAGACCCGTTTCACTGAACTTGCCAACGGCAAGACAATAAATCAGTCTATTAAAGACCTCTTATTTGCCTATGACCCTGACCAGATAGAAATTCTTTCAAATGAGTTAAAGATAGGACAGCCGGACCTTGAGATATCAGAGGCAAAACAAAAGGCAGAAAGACAGTTATTAGATACAGCTCGGGAAATCTTTTCCGGAGTTTTGAATGATTACATTGAGAATGTTCGCAGGTGCCATGAGCAGATAATTGATACTGTTAATCTCGATGAAACCATATTTCAAGGATGGGAAAATGAGAGCCTTGAAAAAATGGAAAAGATAGTGCAGGAGTTCAAAGATTTCCTTGAACAGAATAAAGATGAAATCACTGCTCTAAAGATATTCTACAATCAGCCCTATAGATTGCGTGAATTAACCTTTGAGATGCTCAGAGAAGTGCTCGATAAGCTCAAATTGCAAAAACCCAATCTTGCCCCGGGATATGTCTGGCAGGCATTTAAAAGATTGGAGGAAGTGAAATATCATAGCCCCAAAGCGGAGCTTATTGCCCTGGTCTCACTTATCCGCCGGATTACAGGAATTGATACGGTATTAACACCTTATGATAAGGTTGTGGATAGAAACTTCCAAACCTGGGTATTTAAGAAGAATGCCGGTAAACACAATTTGTTTACAGACGAGCAGATGAACTTCCTCAGAATGATAAAAGAACATATTGCCACAAGCTTACATTTTGATTTCGATGACCTCGACCTAACCCCTTTTGACAGCTTTGGCGGTAAAGGAAGAATGTGGCAACTATTTGGAGAAAATATGAATAAAATAATAGATGAACTCAATGAAGCGTTGGTTGGATAGATGAGAAAAGATTGGATAAAGTGTAAGTATCAAGATTTGCTTGAATTTGAGCAACCGTCAAACTATATTGTTAATAGTACAAATTATAGTGATGAGTATAATATACCTGTTCTTACAGCAGGGAAAACCTTCATACTTGGTTACACAGATGAAGAAGCAGGAATATTTAATAATCTACCAGTAATAATCTTTGATGATTTCACAACCGCAACAAAATATGTCAATTTCCCATTCAAAGTGAAGTCCTCTGCAATGAAGTTACTTAAACCTAAATGCAATCTTGTAAACTTAAGATATGTGTTTTACTATATGCAAATTGATAGTGTTCATAACGAAACTCATAAAAGATTTTGGATTTCTACTTATTCAAAAAAACAGCTTCCACTGCCCCCTCTTGTTGAGCAAAGAGCTATTGTTGCAAAAATAGAACAGCTATTCTCCGATTTAGATAATGGAATTGCTAATCTGATGAAAGCAAAAGAACAATTGAAGATTTATCGCCAAGCAGTGCTCATAAAAGCTTTTGAAGGAGATTTGACAAAAGAATGGAGAGCATATGCAGGTAATCTTCAGGAATTGGCGAATGAATTTATTAAAGGAATTAATATTGATTCAAAGGTAGCTATATTGAATCACAATTTTTGGGTTGAATGCTCATTTGAAAATCTATTAGAATATGAGCAACCAACAAAGTATATTGTTCACAATACAGAGTATAATAAAGAATTTAATGTACCTGTTTTAACTGCAGGGAAATCCTTTATTAAAGGTTATACTAATGAGAGTTTTGGCATATTTGAAGATATCCCAGTGATAATTTTTGATGATTTCACAACAGCTACAAAGTATGTTGATTTTAGATTTAAAGTAAAATCATCAGCAATGAAGATTCTTCGCCCTACTTCAAATCATGTAAATGTTAAACTCTTATATTATTACATCCAAGTTAATCCAATTAATAAAGATACTCATAAAAGATATTGGATTTCAGTTTTCTCAAAGAAGAAAATATTCATGCCTAGCCTACCAGAGCAAGTCCAAATTTTAAACGAAATAGAATCCCGATTATCTGTATGCGATAATGTGGAAGTAAATATTGAAGCATCTTTAAAAAAGGCTGAGTCATTGCGACAGAGTATCCTGAAAAAGGCATTTGAAGGCAAGCTGTTAACAGCAAGTGAATTGATTGAAGTGAGAAAAGACAATGAATGGGAATCGGCTGAGATACTGTTGGAGAGAATTAAATTTGAAAAGAAAAAACCACAACCCATTAAATTATTTCAGGAAGGTTATTGGAGAAAGAAAATGGTAAAATTGGAAGCTTTAGTCGAGGAGTTAATAAATTGGACTCCAATATCAGAAGTCGTTAAACAATGTGGGATAGTTGATAATGTAAATTCAGAAGTGATTGAGATATTTTACATGGATTTGAAAAAGCTTATTAATAGTAATACTATTACTATAAAAAGAATAGCAAACGAAGATTGGATAAGGAAAGAGCCAAAGGAACAAAGTAAATGAGAATCAAATCACTGTGGGTAAAAGAATATAAAAACCTTAAAGATGTTTACATTGATTTTGACGAGAATAATTGGATAACAGCTCTGATAGGTTGGAATGGGACAGGAAAATCAAATGTGATAGAAGCATTGTCTGTTATCTTTAGGGATTTAATTCAAACTAAACATGATGCTCTCTTTTCTTTCAAAATAGCATATATATGCAATAATTACTTAATTGAAATTGACGCTCTATCTGCAAAAGATTTTTTAATAGAACGTAGAAACGGAGCAAACAGAGATAAGTTTGAAATTGTAATATGCAATCTTGATAATCAAAACACTAAGGAAAAATATAGATTACAATTAAATAAATTCTATAAAGATGAAATTAAATATATCCCACGATACATCTTTGGGTATTATTCAGGTAATAGCGACAGGATGCAAAAAATCTTCCTTGATTATGGTCAAAAATATGATAGAGAACTTAGACAAGGAAAAGATCCTGGTGCAAGAAGATTATTCTTTACACTTCCTGCACATAGTCAATTTGTTTTGTTAGCTTTTATATTACAACAAGATAAATCTACACAGGAGTTTCTTGAGAAACAACTTGGAATTGACACTGAGTCTGCTGTAGATTCAGTATTGTTTGTGTTAAAACAACCTCCTTGGAAAAACCAGGGAGGTGACCATAGATTTTGGAATGCAGAAGGGATTGTAAGTAGGTTTCTTTCAGACTTGTTTGATTTATCAATTGCACCTATAAGAATTAAAAGAACAATTGATACAACATTATGGAATACGAAGAAACAGGAGTTTCTTTATCTTTACATCAAGGACATTGATACACTGAAAAAGCTTATCATAGGCAAAACTCCTAAAGAGTTATTCAGAGACCTTGAAAGCACATATGTTTCAGAATTAATAGAAGAAGTTAGAATCTTCATTAAATTAAAAAATAATGATGGCTATATTACATTCAATGAGTTGAGTGAAGGAGAACGACAACTCTTAACGGTGCTAGGGTTATTAAAATTTACTAGTGAAGATGAAAGTCTGATTTTACTTGATGAACCTGATACTCATTTAAATCCTAAATGGAGTACTGACTATTTTGACTTTCTTAGAAATATAGTTGCAACCAGTGGAAACGATTACAATGATAAAAGTCATATTATTGTGACAACTCATAACCCACTATCAATTGCAGAATTAATAAAAGAACAAGTCCAAATTCTGATTCGTGATCCAGAAAAACAAAGTATCAGTGTTAAACCTCCTATTGATGACCCAAGAGGAATGGGTTATGCCGGGATAATAACAAGCGATATGTTTGGGTTAGGAGCAGCCCTTGACAAGCATACATTGGAGTTACTTGAAGAGAGAAGGCTTATAACATTGAAAGAAACCCCATTGAGTGAAAAAGAAAAAGAGAGAGTATCCGAAATAAACCAAATACTTAAACCATATGGGTTTCAACATGAAGCAAGAGATCCTAAATTTCGAGATTATTTAAAAAGCTTACAAAAAGGGAAAGAAAAATAATATGCGGTATATCAATAACCGTCTACTCATAACAAAGACTGATTGGAACGAGCGTGTCAATGAAGCTAAATCGAAGATTGCTTGTGGCGAAAAAGTAATAAATGATTTTAGTGGATTATGGACAGAACTAAAAGATGATTTGAAAGTATTATCTAGTAATAAATGTTGGTACTGCGAATCTTCAGACATTAGATCTGATGGGGCAATTGATCACTATAGACCTAAAAATAAAGTACATGAGGCTAAAGAGCACAATGGTTATCATTGGTTAGCATTTGATAAAGACAATTTTAGGTTCTCTTGTACATTTTGCAATAGTCGAAGAACAAACAAAGAAAATGATAGAATTGAAGGGAAAGGAGATTATTTTCCGTTGGAAGATGAATCAAAAAGATGTTATTCTAAAGACGACAATATAAACGACGAAAATCCATTGTTGATTGATCCTTGTGATGCCTTAGAGCCTGGTTGGATTGATTTTAGAGGAGACGGAGTTCCGATACCAAGGTATCCAAAAGATGATATAAAAAATCGGAAAGCAAAAACATCTATTGAGTTATATCATTTAGATCATGAAGAGCAAAATGAAAACAGAAGACAAATTGCTATTGATATCGAAAATTGGGTTAAAGAAGCTGTGGAAGCTGAATCTGAAACGATAAGAGCTAATAGATGCAGGGATATAAGAGCAAGAATACAAGCAAATGCACCGTATTCATCATTTGCAAAGCGAGTATTAGCAAATCATAGAGACAAAGACTTTGTTGAAGATATCTTTGTGACAATGTAACATCTTGATTAAAGAGAGAAGTAATGAATAATACGACAAACATAATTTCCAAAGTTTGGAACTTTGCCGGTGTGTTGAGAGACGACGGAGTCGGATACGGTGATTATTTAGAACAAATTACCTATCTGTTATTCCTGAAAATGGCGGATGAGCTTTCAAGACCACCCTATAATAAAAAAATGACAATTCCAGAGGCATATAACTGGGAGAATCTGGTTTCAAAAAGCGGTGCAGAGCTTGAGATGCATTACTCCAAAATGCTTAAAGAACTGGCTCAGGCTAAGGGTATTTTAGGGCAGATTTACCTGAAATCACAGAATAGGATTCAAGACCCTGCCAAGCTCTATAAAGTCATCCAGATGATTCATAAAGAGGATTGGTCTATGATGGGAGCGGATATCAAGGGTCAGATATATGAAGGTCTGCTTGAGAAGAATGCCGAAGATACCAAGAGCGGAGCAGGGCAGTACTTTACCCCGAGAGCCTTGATTCGGGCAATGGTGCAGTGTGTTCAACCTGAACCGTTAAAGACAATATGCGACCCTGCCTGCGGGACAGGAGGTTTCTTTCTTGCTGCTTATGACTTTATTGCCAAAGGTAGTCTTGATAAAAGCCAGAAAGAGTTTCTAAAACACAAAACCTTTGCAGGGAATGAGATTGTCGCGGATACTCGCCGTTTGTGCCTTATGAATATGTTTCTGCATAATATCGGTGAAATAGATGGTGAAAGCTTTATCTCATCCAATGATGCCCTTATTTCTGATACAGGTGCCAGATATGATTATGTTTTAGCTAATCCACCCTTTGGAAAGAAAAGCAGTATGACCTTTACAAATGAGAAAGGTGAACAAGAGAAAGAACATCTCGTTTATAATCGTCAGGATTTCTGGGCTACATCTTCCAATAAACAGTTGAACTTTGTACAGCATATCCATACCTTGCTGAAATCAACGGGACAGGCAGCTGTGGTTTTACCTGACAATGTTCTCTTTGAAGGTGGTGCAGGGGAAACAGTAAGAAAGAAGTTACTGGAGAATACAGATTTGCATACGATTTTACGCTTACCTACCGGTATCTTCTATAAGCAGGGTGTAAAAGCAAATGTGCTGTTCTTTGATAATAAACCCGCCGGTAAAGACCCGTGGACAAAAGAGGTCTGGATATTTGATTTCAGGACGAATATAAGTTTTACCCTGAAGAAGAATCCCCTGAAATTATCAGACCTGGATGATTTCATAAAATGCTACAATCCGATTAACAGGTTCGAGAGAAAAGAGACCTGGTCAGAAAGTAACCCGGAAGGTCGATTCAGAAAGTTCAGTTATAAAGAGATTACAAGTCGGGATAAAACCAACCTGGATATATTCTGGTTGAAAGATGATAGTCTGGCTGATCTGGATAATCTGCCTGACCCTGATGTACTCGCTAATGATATTATTGAGAACATTGAAGCCGGATTGGAAAGCTTCAGAGAAATAATGACCGTATTGGAAGAGAGAGATTAATCATAACACAAGCAATTAATATATTAAAGGAGTATTAGATGGGTCTTTCATGCTTTTTCGGGCATCGTTGGGATGGATGCATGTGTACAAGATGTGGTAAAACAAGAGCAAAGGGGCATGTTTGGAATTGGCATGAATCTAAGTGCGAAAAATGTGGTGCTGGATTTGAAGAAATTAAAATCAATATCAACCAATTTGACCATGATACAAATGCTTGGCTGTTTCTCTTATATTGCTTGATTGTTGATCAAGTCAAAACCAAAAGAGGAGGCAGAATTTTGTTTCTGGATATAGCCAGTAAAGTTGGTTTGAATACTCAGATTATCGACCAAGATTTTCAATCTTTTTGGGGAGCAATAAAGGCTTTAGCTTCAGTAGATATTAAAGCTAATCGTATTCCTGTTGTACTTGCATGTGTTTT
>JAFGVF010000062.1 GCA_016938155.1 Candidatus Cloacimonadota bacterium | reverse complement strand
CGCTGCAATACCTAAGTGCTTAAATCCTATTTCTTTATGCCATAAACACCACTACCGACTAAATACCCTGCACCATTGGGAGCAGTTGCCGGGAAAATATAGGTGCTTTTCCATTCCGGTTTTGTTTCTCCGGGTTTAGGCCATTTGTAATGAATCCAACCGCCACCCTGTTGGGCAATTCTGATAAACTCCATGCCAATTGGCTTACCCTCTGAATCTTTCAGGTCTAACATTAACTTACCCTCACCTGCAGGATCAGGTGGATATACAAAACGAGTTCCGTCCATTCCCCAGACAAAGATATATCTGTCGCCCGAATTCCATTCAATATTCGCCCTGAAAGAATCAAAACATGCTATTCCCTCCTCATTTATCATTGTTGCAGCTTTCTGCACGAAAGTTACCAGATTACGAGCCATTGGACCTTCCGGTTTCCAATTTCGATCAGTGTTTGAACATGCTGAAAGTATCAACAGAATTGAGATGAACAGTAATAACTTTTTCATTAGTTTACCTCCAATTTTAGTAAATTTTCAGAATGGGGACAAATTATGTCAAGAAGTTTATAAGGCAATATTTGGCACATATCTCCAATTGTCCTAAGAGTGGTTATGAAGAAACAATTTCAAAGTCAATCCCCATGCGATTATCATTTTTAGAGTTCAAAAAAGTCCAGATTTATCAGGTGTGGATGCATTATCCATTCTTCAATCGTACTCAGTAGTATTTTCAATAACTTAGCCTCCGTAACTGCTCATTCAGTTAACCTTAATCGTTCTATTCATCAACATGCATTTTTCCCACTGCTCTGTCACTGCTCACTCACTGTCCACTCACTGAAACAGTGGGTGGACAGTGAGTGAGCAGTGGAAAAACAGTGGGAAGATTCTCAATTGTTGAACCGGAAGATGATAGAAATATCAAGATGGTGTTTATGGTCTTTTCGGGAGTAATTCATCAAGTGTAAATCCTTGTTTCCCCAATGCCATAATTATCAAGTTTATGTCCTGTAGGGATCCTGTCTGGCAGTCGGCTGGCAAAAGCCTAAGCACCCTTGGGTTTCCCCTGCCCCTCCCCTGCCCCTCCCCTGCAAAGCCAGGGGAGGGGCAGGGGAGACTCAGGGGAGGGGCAGGGGAGGCTTTCCATTTGCCAGGCAACTGGCAGGCAGGAAGGTGGCTGGATTTATGCCTGTTTGTGGCTTTTTGAGGAAGAGATTTGTAAGGAGTGAAATCCGGTGTAATGGCTGCTATTCCGAATTCATCTCTTCCGGATTCGATACCACCTGCTTTAGTCGCAACAATTGACTAATAGTCGGGTGTGTAAGATTTGGTTGGCTTTGAATGGGGTGGGCATTATGAAGTTGCAGGCTTTTTATTTCGCATTAAAATCTTGGTTAAAATCTTTAAAAAAGAAATAATAATTGACGAACAAATTCTCAATCATATAAATAGTTTAGGAAGTAATTTAGGAGGTCTCATGCCGGAGATTAGAGAATTAACCAAGAAGCAAATCAGAAATGTACTGATTTTATCAAGTAAGGCATACCCTATGATGGAGTTGTTCTCTGACAAAAAGATAGAGGAGCTTGAGCAGAGAATTCTCAGAGATTTCGATTTAGAAACAAGAAAATGGTATGGTTTATTCGAGGACAAAACATTGCTTGGTAGTATGTTAATCTATGAGTTTACTGTTAACTATTATGGTAAAGAGATTAAAGCAAGCGGGGTAGGATTTGTGGCAGTTGATTTCTTGCACAAAAAGCAGAAGATAAGCAAGCAATTGCTCCATTTTTACCTGACCTATTCAATGAGTAAGAAGTATCCTCTTGCTATGCTACATGCCTTCCGTCCCGACTTTTATAAGAAGATGGGATTTGGTTATGGTACATCCTGTTTTAGCTATGTTACCCATCCCATTCGACTTCCCAAAGCAGATAAGCATTATCAAATGGAATATTTGAATTTCTCCGATAAAGAAGAGGTAGTGTATTTTTTTGATGAAATTTATCGTAATAATCACGGCATGATTCCGAGGAATCCGAAGGATATTGAGATGCTTTTGGAAGCTCCCGGACTAACAACTGTCGGATATCGAGAAAATGGGAGACTTCTTGCACTTTTGTACTTCGGTTTAAGAGCTGATGAAAGCACAAACGAAACCACAAAGATGAAACTTGAAATATTGTTTGTGAATTCTACAGGATTAAAAGCATCCCTTAATTTCCTGAATAGCCAATCCGATCAGGTATCCGAGATTGCATTCTCAACCCCCTTTAAAAACTTCTACTACAACCTTGCCGATATCAGAGCTCTGGATGGGAGAATCCTTCGAGAGCCGGGGTTCCACCACACCTACGATGCCGGAATGGGAATTATGTATCGAAGCCTTGACCCGATTAAACTGCTTCTCAAGAGGCCTTGTACATTAGATAAGCTGAAAATCAGATTCCTTATAACCGATTCCTTTGTAGAGGAAACAGCTAAGGATTTCATCATAGAATGGAAAGAAGGGAAAGCATCTAAATCTAAAGGAAAGAAATATGATCTGGAGATGAGATTAGATATTTCTGATTTCTCTTCCTGGATAATGAATTCTATTGATTTGACGACGCTTCATCAGTACGGTTTGGTGGAGATATCCGATGAAGCATATCTCTCAGTCCTTAATCAGGCTTTCTACTATCAGCAAGGACCTATTTGCCTGCAAAGATTTTAGGAGAACAGGGACGGACACGGACTAACAGGGACTAACACATAGTATTTTCATGAACATAAATTCCCTCTTTTCACTGTATTTATCTTAGTTCTTTTCTTTCGCGTTTTTGATGTGGTTCGTGGTTGAAAAGAATCTTCTTCTTGCTGTATTTTGTCTGTGTTTTCTGTGTGGTCAGTGGACAAAATCTTCGTATTTCTTCCTTTTCTCAGAAAAATTAATTGTAAAGAATAGAGCTTCTGTATAAATTGTAGTTATCAAAAATTAAGGTTCGGCAAATGAGAAAAGAAAGCGATTTATTGGGAGAGATAGAGATACCGGATGATGCTTATTGGGGCGTTAATACTCAACGGGCATTGGAGAATTTTGCAGTATCGGAATTATGGCTTCCACATATATTTACCAAGGCGATGGCAGAGGTAAAACTTGCCTGTGCCAGAACAAACTTCCGGCTCGGTTATCTTTCTGAATCAAAGTTCGAGGCGATTTCCTATGCCTGCGAAGAGATTCGGGAAGGAAAATATAACGACCAGTTTGTACTGGATGCTCTGCAGGGTGGTGCCGGCACTTCCGCTAACATGAATGCCAACGAGGTAATTGCCAATCTGGCGATTGAATACCTTCACGGTAAAAAGGGTGATTATTTCTTCGTTCATCCTCTGCATGATGTGAATATGCATCAGTCCACTAATGATGTCTATCCTACTGCCTCACGTATTGCCTTACTATATTTACTTAAGGATCTGGAACTCCAAACCGGATATTTGCAAGAGGAGTTTCAGAAGAAAGAAAGCGAATTCCATCAGATAGTAAAACTGGGCAGAACCCAGCTTCAGGATGCCGTTCCCATGACTCTCGGACAGGAGTTCAGTGCCTATGCCGAAGCTCTTTCCCGCGACCGTTGGAGAATCTTCAAATGTCGCGAACGGATTAAGGTTCTCAATCTGGGTGGAACTGCTATCGGAACCGGACTGGGTGCCCCGAGAGAATACATCTTCCGCGTAGTGGAAGCCCTGAAAGAGATTACCGGACTTACTATTGCCAGAAGCGAGAATCCCGTAGAGACCACCCAGAACCTTGACCCTTATGTCGAAGTCTCCGGTATGCTCAAAACGCTTGCCGTGAACCTTATGAAGATTGCCAATGACCTGCGTCTGCTTGCTTCCGGACCACACGGTGGATTAGGTGAGATTAATCTCCCCGCCATGCAGGCGGGTTCATCGATTATGCCCACGAAAGTGAATCCCGTAATTCCGGAAATGGTAGTGCAGGTTGCCCTGAAAGTAATCGGTAATGATGGAATCTTAACCAATTGTGCTGCATTGGGAAATCTGGAACTGAACCAGTTTATGCCCCTGATTAACTACTCCATTTTGGAGTCGGCTTCCATTCTGAACAAAGCAACACGCATTTTTGCTGACAAGTGCATCTCAGGTATCACCGTAAATGAGGATGTTTGCAAAGAACATCTGATGAAAGGTTCTATTCTTGCCACGGTTCTGGTGCCGGAATTGGGATATAAGCAGGTTGAGGCACTAATGCAGGAGTCTGTTGAACGCAAGCTCAATATCAGAGAGATTATCTTAGAAAAGAAGTTACTGACAGAGGCTCAATTAGATGAATTACTCGAACCGAAGAGGATGTATAAATTAGGGTTTTAGAAGAGG
>JAFGVF010000061.1 GCA_016938155.1 Candidatus Cloacimonadota bacterium | reverse complement strand
AGGTATTTTGCGAACAGCTTCAGTCACAAGGATAACTGCCGCGGTGACTGCAACCATGAGAACAACCATGATTAATGAACGAATAATACCAACCTCACCCAAACGAACTTTCTGGAATAAATCCCAGAATCCCGCTGGATAACGATCAATAATACCGGCAAAAATGATTAAGGAAATACCGTTTCCAATACCATTCTCCGTTATTTGTTCACCAAGCCACATGATCATCATAGTTCCGGTTACCAGAGTAACTACGGTGGAGATTAAGAAAAAACCACCGCTAACAGGAACAACACTTCCTGAAGTTGACTCAAGATTCTGAAGGAAGAAAGCAATACTGATAGCATTAAAACCACCAATGATTACTGTGCCATAACGGGTTAGCTGATTAATCTTCTTCTGTCCTTCAGCACCTTCTTTTCTGAGCTTCTCAAAATACGGTACAATACTACCAAGTAACTGGATTACAATCGAGGTTGTGATGTAAGGCATAATTCCGAGAGCAAAAACTGATGCTCTCTGGAAGTTACCACCTACAAACAAGTCGTATAATCCAAATAATGTTTGGTCTGTTCCAGGATTCTGAAAGAATGCTTTCAAAGCTTGAACATTGACACCGGGGACCGGGATAAAACTACCCAGTCTGTAAAGCACCAATATAAAAGTCGTAAATAGTATCTTCTTCCTTAAATCCGGAATCTTGAAGATATTTGCTATTGTCCTAAACAAGTTAAACTACCTCCGCCTTACCGCCGTTAGCCTCAATAAGCCTTTTTGCATTTTCAGAAAATGCATTTGCTTTGATATTCACGGTTTTTTTGAATTCAGTTTCAGTATTGGCGAGTATTTTTACCTGTGATTGTCCTTTCTTTCCACTGCTGGATATAAGTCCGAGCTCTTCCATTTTAGCTACATCAATATCAATTTCGTCGAGAGCAACCAGCTGAGCAAGATTAACAATGCGGTATTCTACCCTATTCCAGTTTTTAAAGCCACGCTTCGGTAATCGACGCTGAATTGGCATCTGACCACCTTCAAACCAAATAGGAACTTTCCCGCCAGATCGGGCTTTTTGACCTTTATGTCCTCTACCGGCTTGGTGTCCCCATCCGGTAGCCTGTCCTTTACCGAGTCTCTTTGTCTTCTTCTTGATATTGGGTCGCTGTATCTGATTCAGAGAATACATTTCTATCTCCTTTTTATTCCGCTACCGGTTCTACTTTCAGCAGATAAGAAACCTTATCTATCATACCAAGTATATTTGGTGTGTCTTCGTGGACCCGATGCTTCCCAATTCGACCTAAACCTAAGGCTTCAAGAACTTTTTTATGTGTTTCTTTTCTACCGTTAGCACTTTTTATCTGTGTTACTTTTATCTTCATTCTTCCTCCCGTCCGGTCAGCTCAGCTATTGACTTTCCTCTCAGTCTGGCTACATCACCAATTGTTCTGAGATTTTTAAGTCCATCCACAACTGCTTTCACCACATTTGCGGATGTGTTTGAGCCTAAGGATTTGCAAAGAATGTTTTCAATTCCAACTGCTTCCAATATTGCACGAGCAGTACCACCTGCGATAATTCCTGTACCGGGGCGAGCTGGCTTTAATAAAACTCTGCTGGCTCCGAATCTGCCAAGAATCTCGTGAGGAATTGTACCGTTTACAAGCGGAACACGGAAAAGATTTTGATTGGCTTTATCTTTAGCTTTGGTAATTGCATCAACGATTTCGTTGGCTTTACCTTTTCCAACTCCAACTTGCCCGGCTTTATCACCAATTACTACGATTGCACTAAAGCTGAAGTTTTTTCCGCCCTTAACAACTTTAGCTACGCGCTTGGTGGATACAATCTTTTCTATAAAGACTTGTTCATTTTCATTTTGGGCATTGAATTCCTGTTTCAATTCATCCTCCCTTAGAATTCCAGTCCGGCTTTTCGAGCTCCGTCTGCCAGAGCCTTCACGCGACCATGATACTTGTAACCGGAACGATCAAATGATACTTTTGTTATTCCGGCAGCTATTGCTTTCTCTCCTAATTTTACGCCAACCTGAAAACTTGTCTCAACTTTCTTAGCCTTTTCCATCTGGAAATCTTTGGCTATAGTTGACATAGAAACAAGAGTTTTACCGGTTGTGTCATCTATTATCTGGGCATAAATGTTATTCAAACTGCGGTAAACAGCCAATCTCGGTCTTTCGGTGGTACCATAGAGTTTTTTTCGAATCGCTAATACACGGCGAGCTCTTTTTTCTCTTCTGATTACATTATTCTTTTTTACCATTTTATCTCCAATTATGCGCCAGCTTTAACAGCTTTGATAGATATGTGCTCATCATGATAACGAACACCTTTACCTTTGTAAACCTCTGGAGGTCTGCAGTTTCTGATTTCAGCTGCGAATTTACCAACATCTTCCTTATTGATACCCTTGATTTTTATTACACTATTCAAATCCTTAACGGCTCCACCGCGACCGATTTGATCAACGGTTACTTTGATACCTTCAGGTATTTCAATCAGTATATCATGGGAATATCCCAAAGCAAGTTTTAACCATGGTCCTGTAACATCTCCATTATATCCGGTTCCGATGATCCACAGAATCTTTTCGTATCCTTGGGTTACACCAACAACCATATTATTGATCAGTGCTCTTGTTAAACCATGCAGAGCCTTCTGTTCTCTGGAATCATTCGCTCTTGTTACGATAATTTCATTATCTACTATTTCCGCTTTTATTGGCGGGATAGTTTCATATTCTAATCTGCCGAGTTTACCCTCAACAACTACTTTTAATCCTTCAAAGGTGACTTTAACACCTGCCGGGATTTCGATGGGGGATTTTCCTATTCTTGACATTGTTTCCTCCTACCAAACCTTGCAGACATATTCACCGCCCACTTTCTCTTTGCGAGCAGTACGGTCAACCATTACACCATGACTGGATGAGATTATTGCAATGCCGGTATTGTTGAAAACAGATGGCAGATTCTGTGAATTAACATAAACTCGTCTTCCAGGTGTCGATACTCTTTGAACTCCCTTAAGAACAGGGTCTCCGGTGTTAGTATAACGCAAGTATAATGTTATTGTCTTGCGGCTCTTCTTTATCTCCGGATTTCTCTCATTGACCTGATAACTGTTGATGAAATTCTCTTCAGCTAAAATCTTTACTATGTTTTCAATCAGGTTGTTATGATTTACGACAACCTGTTTATGTCCGGCACGATATGCATTCCTGACTTTGGTTAATGCATCAGCTAACGGATCACTTATCATTGTTCCTCCAACTTAATTTTTACCAGCTAGCTCTGGCTACGCCAGGAATCTGGCCCATTGCTGCGTACTTACGGAAGCAGAGACGGCACATTCCGAAATCTCTCATGAAGGCTCTGGGACGACCACAAACCCTACAACGATTGTATTTACGGACATTAAACTTAGGTTCTCTGCTCTGTTTAATGATCAATGACTTTTTTGCCAAGCTTCCACTCCTTTATTTTGCTTCAATCTTTCTGAAAGGAAATCCCAGAAGACGAAGCATCTCTTTGCCTTCTTCATCCTTTTCAGCTGTTGTTACGATTGTAATATTAAGCCCACGGATGGCATCAATTTTATCAAAATCGATTTCCGGGAATACAGTCTGCTCTTTGATACCCAAAGAATAGCTTCCTCTGCCATCAAATGAATTGAGCGGTACACCTTTGAAATCTCTGATACGAGGCATCACTATTGCAGTTAAACGATCATAGAATTCATACATAATCTCACCGCGTAAGGTTACCTTGCAGCCTATTGGCATTCCTTGTCTCAATTTCAAATTAGAGATAGCTTTCTTAGCCTTTGTTACTATTGGCTTACGACCGGTTATAGAGGTCAGGTCTTTAACAGCACTGTCAAGCAATGCTTTGTTCTGGGTTGCTTTTCCAACACCCATGCTGACGACTATTTTCTCCATTCTGGGAACCATATTAACATTCTTATAATTGAAATGCTTCATGAGAGCAGGGATAACTTCTTCTTTGTATTTTACTTGTATGCGATTCATCATCCGGCTCCTTATAATTCATCACCTGTTTTTGCACAGACTCTGATTCTTTTACCATCATTGCCTTGCTTATAAACAGCTTTTGTTACATCATTAATTTTTTCACTGTAGAGCATCACATTGGAAATATGTATGGGTGCTTCCATACGAATGATTCCACCTTGTGGATTCTGCTGAGAAGGTTTTGCATGCTTTTTAATCATATTTACCTTTTCAACTATTACTCTCTGGGTTTTCGGAAAGGCTTTTAATACTGTCCCTTTTATTCCCTTATCTTCTCCGGAAATAACGATAACTGTATCACCTTTTTTTATTCTCATTTTATTCATTACCAACTCCTATAACACTTCCGGTGCCAGAGATACAATCTTCATAAATTCATGTTCTCTTAATTCACGAGCAACCGGACCGAAGATACGAGTACCTTTGGGTTCCATTTTTTCATCAATGATAACAGCTGCATTATCCTGAAAACGAATATATGAGCCATCAGGTCTTCTGATCTCTTTGGCTGTTCTTACTATTACAGCTTTCTGGACAGTGCCTTTTTTTACTTTCCCTGTAGGTGTAGCAGATTTTATTGCAACAACGATGATATCACCGATTGAGGCATATTTTCTTTTTGAACCGCCAAGGACTTTGATGCACATAGCTTTCTTTGCACCTGAGTTATCAGCAATGTTGAGTATTGTCTGAACCTGTATCATTTCTACTCCTTACTTGCTTACTTCTAAGATCTTTTTAAGAATCCATCTTTTATGGCGACTCAGAGGACGATATTCTTCTATCATCACTACATCACCTATATGAGCTTCATTGTTCTCATCATGAACCATGAACTTCTTGTGTTTGCGGACAGTCTTTTTATACAAAGCATGCATAAACTGTCTTTCTGAGCGAATAACAATGGTTTTATCCATTTTACCACTCACAACAACACCCACTTTAGTCAGCTTTCTTTCGTTTGCCATTATTTACCCCTCTTAAGCCTTTTTCTCTGTCAGGATAGTAAGAACTCTTGCTGTATCTTTCTTTACCTGATGAATTCGCAAAGGATTATCCAGGAGGTTTCTTGCAACCTGAAAGCGTAAGTTGAATAACTCAATACGCAAGTCTTCCAATTTGTGCTTCAGTTCTTCAACAGTCATTTCTCGTAACTCTTGAGCCTTCATAATTCTACTCCTTCACGGGCAACCATTTTGGTTTTGATTGGAAGTTTATGACTAGCAAGACGCATCGCTTCTTTAGCTATCTTAATATCTACTCCCTGTATTTCGAACATCACGCGACCCGGCTTTACTACAGCTACCCAAAACTCGGGAGCTCCTTTACCTTTACCCATACGAGTTTCTGCAGGCTTGGAAGTTACAGGTTTATCCGGAAATATCCTAATCCAAACCTGTCCAACACGCTTCATTTGACGGGTTATTGCAATACGAGCTGCTTCGATTTGACGGCTGTTTATCCAACCATTATCTAAAGCTATGAGAGCATAATCACCGAAACTGACTTCTGAGCCACGATATGCAAGTCCGGTTCTTCTACCGCGGTGTACTTTTCTATGTTTTACTTTTTTTGGTGCTAACATCTATATTCTCCTTCTCTTCTCTTAGTCGAGAATATCGCCTCTGTATATCCAAACCTTAATCCCGATAACTCCGTATGTCGTCTGAGCTTCGATCAGTGCATAGTCGATATCGGCACGCAAGGTGTGCAAAGGTGTTCTGCCCTGTTTATAGCGTTCTGTTCTGGCGATTTCTGCTCCACCAAGACGACCGGAACACTGAACCTTAATTCCAAGTGCACCATCTGTCATTGCTTTACGCATTGCCATCTTCATCGCGCGTCTGAAAGATACTCTCTCCTCCAGCTGGCGTGCTATCTCTTGACCAACAAGACTTGCGTCTAACCAAGATTTTTGAATCTCGACTATGTTGATCATCACATTCATCTCTGAGTTACGGTTTTTATTTACGAGAAGATTAATCTCATTTCTGAGCTTATTTATATCTTCTCCTTTTTTACCGATTACAAGTCCAGGTTTGGCTGTATTAATATCTATGCTGATTGAGCTTGTCTTTCTGGAGATTTGAACTCGAGAAACCATCTTTCCATTCAAACGCTTCTGAACATAGCTTCTGATTTTAAGGTCTTCAAGCAAATTATCAACATAAGCATCACCGCTGGCAAACCAGATCGATTCAGTCTGTTTATTAATACCGATTCGGTACAGCACTGGATTTATTTTCTGTCCCAATGATTCCTCCTATTCCTTTTCCCTTAAACCTAAGGTAATGTGACAAGTTCTGCGACGGATGACATTGGCACGCCCTTGGGCACGAGCTTGAAATCTCTTCATTATCGGGCCATCATCGGCAAAAGCCTCAGCCACGATAAGTCGGCTCAGGTCAACTCTATTCTCTTTCTGTTGGGCATTTGCCACAGCTGAATTAAGCAGTTTACCAATCGGAGCAGCGACTCTTTTTGTCGAGAACATAAGAATCTTCTGAGCTTCCGGTACACTTATTCCGCGAATCATATCCAGTACTAATCTGGCTTTCTGTGCAGAACCGCGTTGGTAGCGAAGGATTGCTCTTGCTTTCATTTCGTTACTCCTTCTCTATTTTTTCTTCTTATCTTTGTGTCCGCGGAATGTTCTGGTCGGGGAGAATTCTCCCAACTTATGACCAACCATATTCTCGGATACATATACAGGTACAAATTTACGGCCGTTATGCACTGCAAAAGTGTGACCGATAAACTCAGGAAGAATTGTAGAACGACGAGACCAAGTCTTCACAACTGACTTCTTCTCTTCTCTGTTTAACTCTACAACTTTCTTCACTAAGTGGTCGTCCACAAACGGTCCTTTTTTTAAAGATCTCGGCATGGTTCCTCCTACTTCTTCTTACTGGCTTTGATGATGTACTGGTTGGAGTATTTTTTCCTCTTACGAGTCTTCCCGCCTTTAGCGAGCTTACCCCAAGGGGAAACTGGATGTCCACCACCGGATGTCTTGGCTTCTCCACCACCCATTGGATGGTCAACCGGGTTCATGGCAACTCCACGAACGGAAGGTCTGATTCCAAGCCATCTTCTGCGTCCGGCTTTTCCGAGTTTTATCAAATTATGTTCAATATTGGAAACTTGTCCCATAGTTGCATAGCATTCCTTACGAACAAGATGAACATCATTAGATGGCATCTTGATATGAACATAATCGCCGTCTTTAGCCACTACCTGAGCTGATGATCCTGCGGAACGAGCTATTTGCCCACCCTTTCCGAATTTAAGCTCAATGTTATGTACTATAGAACCGAGCGGGATTCTATCCAATGGAAGTGAATTCCCTACAGAAAATTCTGCATTGACTCCACTCATAATAGTCATGCCGACCTTTATTCCATCTGGAGCAATTATGTATCTTTTCTCACCATCAACCTAGTTTAGCAGGGCAATTCTGGCTGTTCTGTTCGGATCATATTCCACCGAAGCAACAACTGCCGGAATGCCATATTTATTCCGCTTGAAATCGATTATTCTATAATGACGTCTATGACCACCACCACGATGACGGCAGGTTATACGTCCCTGGTTATTGCGTCCACCGGATTTCTTCAGCGGGGCCAGGAGTGATTTTTCAGGTGTATCAGT
>JAFGVF010000001.1 GCA_016938155.1 Candidatus Cloacimonadota bacterium | reverse complement strand
TTGGGGCGGGAATGATATATCTGATCAGACCATTTCAAAGGTCTGTGACCATTTGAAAGGTCTACTTATTTCCAAATCTGAAGAATAATTACTACACAGGCTGATAATATAACAAGCGGAGCTACAATTATCCCAATCAAAAAGAACTCCTTTTTAGTGGGGGTTATGGCATCAATCCTGCCTCTCATCTTCTGGTTCTCAATCAGTTTGAACCACATAATGCCGGCAAGTGCACCGATATAGGTAATGTAACAGCCGACATTCACACCCACGGCAGTGGCGAGGATAGCAGCTCTTCGGATGGAATCGGACTTGAAGGCAGCATTTTGTAAGACATCAGAGAGAAAGACTGTTGCCGGAATATCATTCATCAGGTTCACAAAGAGGGAAGAGACCAAGCCGTAGAAGAGAGTTGCCGGTACGATACCTTTATCTGCGACTAATCCAAACAGGTGATTTGCTATATAACTGCTTATCCCGAAGCGGGACATCGCCTGAACAAAGAAAAAGAAGCCGAAAACAAAGGGAACAATCGTATAAGGCATTCGTCCGTGCAAATGTCCGATAATGTGACCTTTACACTTGAAAATCAAAGTATCATACCATTTTCTATAATCATCCGCCCGGATAATACCCCATCTTCTACTGAAGACGATTAAATCCAGACTTAAAATGAGAAGAGCAAATCCAAGCGAAATCTGCCATAAAGGCAGGTTCAAGCTTTCGTTGAAGGCAAGGGTCATGAGGCATAGAATAAACCAAGTAGCTTTCATAAGCATTTCGAAAGTAAATGGCGGGAATTTCGCAAAACAGGTATAACTCTCCTGAATACCATGCCCTAAGAATCTTTTCGTGTAAAATAGATAATACAGAACCCCCAAAGTTACTATGGTGGCTGTTATTGAAGGCAACAGCATAGAATGAAAGAAAGTAAAGAAATTTAACCCAAGGGCATCACCGAGAACAATATTGGTTGGTGAACCGATATATAAACCCATACTGAGAGTATTGGCTGCAATAAATTGAGCCATCAGATAAGGAACCATATCCCTGATACCTGCATTTTTACCTACATAAAGTAAAATGGGAGTGATTGAGAGAATAATCACATCGTTGGAAGTAAAATAGGTAAGAACACTTGTCATAAGGAAGAAGAAGATGAATAGATGCTTTCCACTGCCATGAGCTGAATTGACGATTCTCAAGGCAATGTATTCGAAGAATCCGCTCTCATCAAGCGAGTTTGCCAGATATGCAAAGGAGAGAATAAGGACAACCAATCCCGCCTTAAGTCGGATTACTTCAACTAAATCAATCCATTTCATAGCTGTTAAGAGAATTATGAGAATTATCCCTAAAAGAGGAGCAACTACCAACCGCGGACTTGTCCATGTCTTAAGCTTGAAATCTTTTCCAAAAATAATGGAGCCGATGATAGCGAGGTAAACCGTAAGTACAATTATTATATCAGTCATTTTGATACAAAGAAAGCCCTGCGGTAAAAAACAGGGCTTTCAATATTTAAGTTAAGCTTTATTTCATGTAAATAGTCTTCATACTTCTTGCGAAGTTTGGAGTTGTTACTCTATAGAAATAAACACCGTTAGGTACTTGTCTGTTGTTTGAGTCGGTTCCGTTCCAGGCAATGGAATGTCCACCCTGGTTAAGAACTTCATCAACGAGAGTGTTGATTAACTGACCCTTCAGATTATAAACTTCTACCTTAACCTGCTCTTTAGCTTTGAGGGAGAAGCTGATATTAGAAACAGCACTGAAAGGATTAGGAGCGTTGGAAAGAGAAGAGCTGATGTCTGCTACATTCTCATCATTCCCGACAGTTCCATTCTCAACAGTTACGAAAACGCTGTTTGAAGGTGAAGAAGTTGTTAACGGATTATTATAAATAGCACTTACATAGTATTCATAAGTACCGTCAGCAAGATTAACATCTGTATATGTCAGAGTGTTCGCACTTGGGATTGTTGCATAGGAAGCTCCGTTTCTGAACAAACGATATCCAAACAGAGAACGATCGTCTGTTAATGGGTTCTCCCAGTGCAGGATAATGTCATTATCGTTAACCACATCATAGGTCAAACCCCAGGGAGCTTGGAGAGGGATAACGATGTCGGTAGCATTTGATTCAACCATATCGCCGGGCATTCCGTGTTCATCATAAGGAAGAACTGAGAATTTAATCATGTAACCGATATAATCGGCTGTGATTTGCATAACCATCGGGTCATTGCTGTTATGTGTAAATTCTTCCCAGTTTGTTCCATCCATAGACTTCCACCATTGAACAACTGTTGGACCTTCCGTATCACCGTCTAAGTCATAATAGTTGTAACTGGCTGTGATGAACTCGTTTTGCATGGCAATACCGGTTAGGGAGACCATATCGACAATGGGTGCCTGGTCAACAAAACCATATCCTGTTAATGGAATATCAATGCTTTCAAATCCGGCAATGTTGGATGTAACATTCACATTTCCGTTATAGGTTTGCTCTACTGTGGGTGTGAAAGTAACAGTGAAATCTTGCTGTTCACCGGGCTGCATAGTAAACATTGAAGGTCCTAAAAGCATGAAGCCTGCACCCGTTATAGTAACATTGAATTGTGCAGTAGATGAATCGATATTGATAACAGAGAAAGCGTTTTCAAAAACTCCACCAATAAATGCATCACCGAAGTTAACTCCAGTTGTAGTAACGGGTGATGATCCACATTCGGCAGCTTGATAAATGTAAGGATAGGCATTATCGAAAGACTGTATCATTACGATACCTTTCAGAGTTGCCGGATCCCAGGCAGAGTTAACTGCCAATTCCATGCTGTAAGAGCCTGATTGTCCGGCGGTGCTGATAGGCAAGGGCATATCACCGTATGCAACAACACTGCAGAAATATTCAGTGGATTGTTCTCTTGTTATAATAAAGACAACTTTGTTGTTAGCGTAATCTAAATCAGCTTCTAAAGCGACATTTGCGATTAAAGTGTATCCATTTGCAGAAGGGATAAAGAATCCGCTTACTTCTGCAGGACTCGGGTCGTTAATCATATCATTATAGATAGGTAAGAACTGAGTCTGATAAGCAGTAGTAGCAGCACCTACTTCAAGTTCTACTCCTTGAAATGCGGTCTGTGGGATTCCTTGGCTACTGGAACCAACTAAACCTCTACGGGCAGAATAATTTGGGGATGCATTAGCAGTATCTCCCTGCCAAATCAACGGAACAACATTAGGGTGGTTAGTGTAAAGTGTGAGCAGACCTGCTCTCGCTCTTGGACAGTATCCTCACCAGGACTCGGTGAATACTTCACCAACGATGTTGATCTGTACAGCTAAAGCGGAGAGAGCAAGAAGCACAAAAGTTAATAGAAATAATCCTCTTTTCATAACTAGCTCCTTCTTTATTTTGGTTTTTCAAAGCTGAAGGAATTATCCCAAACACTTGATAGTTGTCAAATACTTTTTGTTTACCACAGCAAATTATAACAAATCGATAATGTTTGCTTACAATCAACTATCTTGGCAATATCTTAGAGTTTTTTTTGAGTATTGCAGGAGATTTGTGCAATTACTTCACTGTAGCGAAGAAATCATGAGCATTATCGCTTGACTTCCAGATTAACCTTATTATCGTTACCTATCATTTAAAAACTGAGAAGAAAAATGCCGACTAAAAAAAGAAAAAAAGCACCTGTTAAATCGACTAAACCTAAGAAGAAAAAGGCTCAAAGCACTACTTCTTTCTGGGTAAACCTTACCGGAATGGCAATTATTGTTGCCCTCTTGTTTTATCTCATATTTGCCGTGATCAATAAAAAGCCTGAACATGTAGAACAACCTGTTGCAAATAAAGTACAAGCACCAGTAACGCCTCCCAAAACTCACGAAAAAAGAGAGAATACCGTAGTTTCAAAAAAAGAAGTTTCATCCACAACTGATAAGGAAAAGATTAAACCTCAGCCTTCCGAGGAAGAACTTGTGTTGGAGAGAATAAAAAGCTTATCGGATGGAATCTCGATTGAAGTCAATAAGATAAAGATGGAGAAGGCAGGTAAGGAAGTTAAATTCTTTATCCCGATACCCGACCAAAATGAAGACCTGTATTTCTGCAATATGTATTTCAAAGGGCGTATGGAGAAGGAAGGTTTCGTAATGGATGAGGGTGTAGAAACTTATTTTTACCGGAAAAAAATGAAAATAAATGCTCAGAAGCTGATTTTTAGCAAAGTCGGATTCATCAATTCATATTCCCTGATTCTATACAAAGACACAAACCAAATACATAAAACAAAAATAGCAATTGTTGTGAACTTTGATAACAATACTACGGAAGCAATGACAGATAAGTTATTGAAGATGTCTTCCAATCTTCACCCTGCGTTTTTACCCGATAAGAAAAATGCCTCAGAGCATTTTAAAAGAGTAAAAGAAGCCGGATTCTCATGCATTATGAGATTGTCGATGGAGCCAATCGGGCAATACCCTTTAAAAGCCGGAAAGAACTCTATTTTAGTTAGCGACTCATCAAAAAAGATAGCTGCCAGAATGAAACAATTCTCTACAATTCTTCCCGGAAGCAGCGGAGCAACTAACTATATGGGAAGTCATGCCACTGCAAAAAGAGAGGTTATGGAGCCTGTTATTGACTTTCTCGGTGAAAACGATATGTTCTTTTATGACAGCGTTACTACAGATAAGAGTTGTAGTGAGAAAGTGGCTGCTGAAAAGAATATCTTATACTTTAAAAAAGATAAGGTTCTGAATGGCAAAATATCTAATCCCGACCAGATGATTAAAGTCATTGATGCATTGGGTAGGTGTGATGCAAAATTTATCATATATGAGTACAACTGTAAGTCTCTTGAGGAGTTAAACAATCTTAATTCATTTATCAAGCTTGCAGAGTCAAACGGATTCCCACTTTATCGTTTAACGGAACTGAGAACGCTTCAAATACCGAAGTTATAAAGGAGTTATATGCATATCTTAAAGTCACTTGTTTTGGGTATAATCCAAGGTTTAACCGAATTCCTTCCCATTTCCAGTTCAGGACATTTAGTCCTGAGTGAACATTTCCTGAAAGTTCAAACAAGCGATACATCTTTTGAAGTATTTCTGCATTTAGGCTCACTTTTAGCTGTGATAATCTTTTTCAGAAAAGATATAGTCGGGTTGATTACATCAATTCTGCCAATAAAAAATCCGAAATACCCGGAAGATCAGATTAATAACAGAAAGATAGTTTTCTATATGATTGTGAGTACTATTGTTACGGGTGTAATCGGTTTTCTTTTTCGTGATTTCTTTGAAAAACTGTTTCAAAACCCCATCCTTGTAGCAATTATGCTCAGTATCACCGGTTTGATAATATATCTTTCAGACACGATTCGTTTAGAGAGAGTTCATTCAGCCGATATGGGTGTTTGGAGAGCTTTCATAATAGGACTCGGGCAATCATTTGCCATTCTGCCGGGTATATCCCGTTCAGGTACAACCATAAGTGTTTCGTTATTTACTGGTGTAAAGCGTTCAGAAGCTGCTCGTTATTCTTTTCTGCTCAGCATACCTGCAATATTGGGGGCTGCTGTACTAAATCTGGATGCTTTCAGAGCTTTAGACAAGAGCATGCTTATTAGCTATGCCATTGGTGGAATGGGTGCATTCGTGTCCGGCTATCTTGTTATTGCGGCTCTACTAAAAATTATCCGGAACAGGAAATTGAAATACTTTGCATTTTATTGCTGGATTGTCTCCATTACTTCGATTATTCTTCTTTTAGCAGGTTATTAATGGTAGAAAAGAAAGCAGCAGTTCAGCATTATGAGTTCCTCAAGACATTAGCAAATTCAAAGCGGGAACTTGTTTACTTAATATTAGGGGATGAAAGCTATCTGAAAGAGCGGATTTTATCTTCTCTGACAAAGAGATTTTTAGCTGTAGAAGGTAGAGAGTTTGATTTCGTAACACTCTATGGTGATGAAGTATCAGGCAGTGAGATAGTTGAAAATGCAGATTCTATGCCTTTCATTTCGGATTACAGAATTGTTATCGTGCGTGACTTCGATTTGCTGAAGCAGTCAGATCAGGATACTGTTCTTCCTTATCTCACAAATCCATCAGAAACAACAATTCTGATTGTAGTTGCTGAGAAGTTGGATGCAAGAACTAAACTTTATAAAGCGTTTATAGATGCAGGACCTGTGATTCAATGTCGTTCACCGTATAATGCAGAAGCACTTTCTCGCTGGATAAAAGAGGAATTGAGAGATAGAGGCATTAGCATAGAAAGCTCTGCCTTAGCATATCTTTCTTCGCATCTCAAACTGGATTATTTTACTGCTAATAATGAGATAGAGAAACTCTCGCTGTATATCGGCAATGCTAAAACCATAAATCGTAAACAGGTTGAAAGCTGCATCGCAGTTACAAATGAAAGTAGTGTGTTTGATTTGCAGAATGCCATTGGAAGAAGAGAAAAGGCAGAAGCAATGAATGTTTTGGAATCGATGATTGACTTCAATGATCTGGATGTAATGATGATAACTCT
>JAFGVF010000060.1 GCA_016938155.1 Candidatus Cloacimonadota bacterium | reverse complement strand
TGAATCTATTTGGTTTGTTTCTCCAGACCTTGCTTTCAATGCCTGAAAAAAATAATAGTGAAATAGTTAATGGATTAATTTCACTTAGTATCCTTAAGGCATTGAAGATTATGGGGAATACAGGCACAATTATTGTTCTTGTGTTTATTAATCTGCTTCTTTTAAGTCTAATAATTGGTTTTGAGAACATTGCTTCCATGTTTACAAGAAAAGAGAAATTGAAAGCAGGAAAGGCTCCAAAGGTAACAAAAGAGTCACTAAAAAAGAAACCTAACATTGCTGTTAATGGAGAAGACATTGAAGAAGATTGGATAGAACCGACTCCTGAAATTAACATAAACACTCATACAGACTTACAAAAGAACTTTGACCAGACCCAAACAACTCGAACAAAGAAACCTGAGATGAAAGAAAGTGGTATTGAGGATAATTACGAGATTGAAGACTATATATTACCAAACATTGATGAAATTCTGACATCACCCCCCAGAAGCAGTAAAAAAGATAAGACTGCAACCGAGGAAGAAATCAAGAAAATAAGTGCCTTATTGAAGGAGAAACTTTCAGAATTTGATGTTGAATCTGATGTTTTAAATGTAAATGTGGGTCCGATTATAACTCAGTATGAGCTTAAACCTGCTCCAGGTGTCAAAGTCAACAGATTCACAGCATTAGCGGATGATTTAGCTTTAGCTCTGAAAGCGAAATCTATACGAATCCAGGCTCCTATTCCGGGGAGAGGGTTAATCGGTATAGAACTGCCTAATCTTGATAGAGATGTGATATATCTGAAAGATGTTTTGCTTTCTGATGAGATGAATGCTATCACTTCTCCGCTTGGGATTGCTTTGGGAAAGGATATTTCTGGAAGACCGGTAGTAGGGGAACTAACTAAAATGCCTCATCTATTGGTTGCTGGTGCAACAGGTTCAGGGAAAAGTGTGTGTATAAATACAATCATCGCAAGTCTTATATTGAAGAAAAGACCTGATGAGTTACGGTTAATTCTTATAGACCCTAAAAGAGTCGAATTAGCACCATATGCTGCTATTCCGCATTTAATTGGGAATGTCGTAACAGACCCTGATAAAGCTTTAGAAAACCTCCAATGGGCTGAAGAAGAGATGGAGAGACGATACAGGTGCTTGCAGGAGCTTAAAGTTAGAGATATTGCAACATATAATGAAAAAGTATTGAAGCTAAAACAGAAAGCTGATGAAGCCGGAGTTGAACCCGATTATTATCTTTTACCATTTATCGTTATAGTTGTAGATGAGTTTGCCGACTTAATAATGACTGCCGGTAGAGATGTGGAACTGCCGATTACAAGACTGGCTCAGAAAGCAAGGGCAGTAGGTATTCATTTAATTCTCGCTACCCAGAGACCTTCAAGAAAAGTAATAACCGGTTTGATAAAAGCAAACTTCCCTTCCCGGATCGCCTTCCAGGTTTCATCAAGAGTTGAATCGAGTATCATCTTAGATACAATCGGAGCAGAGAAACTTTTGGGTAGAGGAGATATGCTTTATTTACCTGCAGGAACAGCCCTGGCTGAGAGAGTACATGGCTGCTTTGTCTCAGATCAAGAAGTTGAAGAGTTATGTGACTATTTATCTCAACAGCCAAAACCCGTAGAGATTAAGATACAAAGAGAGATAGAAGATACTGATTTAACAATGGATTATGATGATGAATTGTTCCCTGAGGCGGCCCGTTTAGTGGTGGAGAACAATATGGCTTCCGTTTCAATGTTACAAAGGCATTTCAAAATTGGTTATGCAAGGGCGGGAAGGTTGATTGATTTACTGGAAAAAGGTGGAATTATTGGACCACACTTAGGAAGTAAATCAAGAGATGTTATTGCAAAAGAAGAGGATCTTGAAAGATATGGGATATAGAAAACTACTAATAATTGTGCTTTTAGCTACTGTTTCTTTGATAAAGGGGATAAGTATCGATGATACCTATATCAGAGTAAAAAGTGCTTATGATAATATCGAGAATTTCCAGGCTGACCTGGTACAAAAGAATGTTTTTAAAGCTGAGAAGATGGAGATAGAGTCAAAAGCGAAATTTTTTTATCAACCATCCCGAATAAAGATAAGTTATTCAGAACCTCAGGAACAAGTAATTCTAATGAATGGACTTGAAGTAAAATTCTATGACATTGAAAGTAATACTTGTGTTGTGATGTCGGATAATGATAACAGTCTTCAGCTGAATCCTATCTATGTCATTGATAAATATTGGAAGTATTCCGATAAAAAAATCAAGGAAGAAAGAAAAGCGATTATATTACAACTCAGACCTCTACAGGAGGATGACTTTAAAAATATTGTTATTACCATTGATAGTAACAGTTATTTTATAAACAAAATATCCTACGAAGATGCTACAGGAAACAGAGTAGATATAAATTTCACAAATATTGATATTGAGAGTACAATCCCGGTGGATACATGGAAGCTGAATCTGCCAAAGGATGTTAATTATATAAAAAGATAAGGAGTTGCATAATGGTTGGATTAATATTAGCCGGAGGAACCGGTACCAGATTTTGGCCTGCAAGTCGTGAGAGCTTACCAAAACAGTTTCTAACTATACTTGGTAATAAATCCATGATTAGAATGACTGTAGATAGATTACTGATGAAGATGCCAATTGATAAAATATATGTAAGCACGACAGCAGCTCAGGTTTCGCTCGTAAAAAATGATATTCCTGAATTACCCAATCATAATATTATCATTGAGCCAATGGGGATGAATACGGCACCCTGCATTGGATTGAGTCTTCGCTATTTAAAAAGATTTGAAAATGCCAAAGAGACAGTGATTATCTTACCTGCAGACCATTTAATCAAAGATGAAAAAGAATTTTTACACTCCATTGAGCTTGCCGAAACACCGGCTAGGGAGGGGTATCATGTTACATTTGGAATTATTCCGGAATATCCTGCTACCGGCTATGGTTATATTGAAGCGGGTAAGAGCTATTCATCGGGAATGTTTCACGTGAAACAATTTAAAGAAAAGCCTGATCATGTTACCGCAAAATTCTTCATTGAGCAGGGCAATTTTTATTGGAATAGCGGTCAATTCTGCTGGACAATCGAAACCATTAATAACAGTTTCAGAACAAAACTCCCTTTGGTTGATGCTATCCTGAATGAAATAGAGAAGGTTTGGGATGAGAGTGGAATAGATGCAAACATATCACACCTTTATGAAAGAATGCCTCGAATACCTGTAGATATCGGTATTATGGAGCAAGTAGAGAAAAGAGTTGTTATTCCGGTTGAGTATGGCTGGAGTGATGTCGGTTCTTGGAGAGCTCTTGCTGATTTATCACAAAAAGATATTAATGGTAACACATTCTTTGCCGATCATATCTCTCTTGATAGTCGGAATAATTATATAAGAACCGATAAATTCGTCGCTGTAATAGATGTTGATGAGTTAATTGTAGTAGAAACTGAAGATGCTATTTTGATTACAAACAGGAAAAAAGCAGAATTAGTTAAAAATGTAGTTAATAAACTTAAGGAAGAGAAAAAGGATAAGCTCCTTTAATGGGTTGGTTGCTACTTAGTGCTTTTTGCTCTATTGCAATTGCTAATCTGTTAAAACTGTATCAGAAAAAGGATAGTAAATCTCCAATAATTGTAATATTCTTAGGTAATTATCTTTTCGCTGCGATTTTCAGTTTTATGTTAGTTGCACCATTACCGGATAGAATCACATTAAAGGAGATAGTTTCAGGCTTTGTTTTCGGTATACTGTTTATAACTTCCTTTCTGGCGTACCAAAGGAATATCAGGATAAACGGAATATCTTTAAGTGTTTCGATAATGAGACTATCCCTTCTTATACCGGTTGTATTGGCAGCAGTGTTTTTTAAAGAGTCTTTAAACTTGTTGAATTATTTGGGGATAGCTCTGGTATTAGTCGTTTTCTTGTTAATGGGAAAACAGAAAGACAGGGCAAATCTTTACTGGCTATTGTTCCTATTCATTTCAGTTGGCTTTGCTGAATCAGGAATGAAAGTTTACAAATCATTTAGTTTAAATTCAGATGCATTTTTTTTGCTTATAGTATTCACTTCAGCAACAGTGATTGCTTTGCTTTTATGTCTCATTCAAAAGAAGAGAATAATCAACAAATACCTTTTATGGGGCATCATTTTAGGAATCCCGAATCAGTTAACAGCTCTTTTATTCATGAAGAGTTTGGATTCCATCCCTTCAATAATAGCTTATCCGACTTTAGCCGGAGGGGTAGTAATCGGTAGCATAGCAACTGATACTTTTTTCTGGAAAAGTAGATTCAAGAGAAAGGATTTTGTTGTATTGCTTGCAATTTTATTAGGAGTATTGTTAATTAATACAAGATAGAGGTGGAAATGTATAGGATTAATGTTAAATCAGATTTTTCTTCTGCTCATCAGCTTCATGGCTATGACGGTGCATGCAGAAATATGCATGGTCATAACTGGAAAGTACGATTAGAGATAATGTGTAGTGAAGTCGATGAAATTGGCATGGCTATGGATTTTAATGAAGTTAAAATCTACCTTAGAGAAATGATGGAAAGACTTGATCACAAGGTGTTAAATGAACTCGAACCATTCAACCAGGTTAATCCTACATCGGAGAATATAGCAAAATGGTTGTTTGAAGAGTTTGAAAGAAGAATCAATATACCGGGTCGAAGTGTAACAGAGGTTGAGATTTGGGAATCAGAAAAATCATCTGTGATTTACAGTAAATAGTATGATTAGAATAGTGCAATCTGAGTTTATAAAAAGCTGTGTGAAACCGGACCAATATCCTGAGAATCCCTTTGCTGATGTTGCTTTTGCCGGTAAGTCAAATGTAGGG
>JAFGVF010000007.1 GCA_016938155.1 Candidatus Cloacimonadota bacterium | reverse complement strand
TCTCCCCTCACCAGAAAAGTTTTTCTAAAAACTTTCCTTAGGGAGAGGAATTTATAATGAATCCAGTGAAAGCTGTGAGACAGCCCCCTATTATTTTGCTGCCCCATCAGGGCAGAGGATTACAATCGCAATTGAGAACAATTGCGTTACATGAAAATCACCTTTAAAATGGTCCTTCTTTCTTCTTTCGTGTGCTTCGTGTGGTTCGTGGTAAAAAAATCTTCATCCTTATAACTAAAAAAAGGTGCTGTCACCGAAACAACAGCACCTTTGATATCTTTATAAACACGGAACTCCCTGCTACAAAGAGGAAGTCCCGCTAAATAGAAATCCTATGGTTTCATTGATTTCATCTTCTTTTTATTCAGAAGCGTCATCGGTTTGACAATCTTATCATTCCAATTCTCGGAATTAACGAGAGATGCCAGTTTGGCTTTATCGAAACCATGTGAGCAACCTGTGCAAATCTGAAGTCCGTTTTTAACCTGATTCTGCCAGTACACAGGGTCTGTCTCCTCCTCATTAAGCCATCCTGCCTGATAGAATGTATTCAACATTTCATCAAACATATCCGACTTCGTGGGATTGCTGAACTTAGTCTTAGCGAAGCCGTCCGCTATTGCCGTTCCGTTCATCTCCAGATAAGTCGGACGAGGCAGAACAAGGTCAGCAAGTTCGGGAGCAAACTGATTTACCGCAACAGTAAACTTACTCTTCACTTTTGGTGTTTCGCCGAAGTAAATAGCGAAATCGGTCTCGACTTCCTCTACCGGTAAAATACCTTCATGGAGAAGGCTATTGGTATTACTGAAAGAAGAAGTAACCATAACACCGCTTCCCTCGCTGAAATCGCAAACGACTCCGGCAAGCTTCCAAAGGAGTTTAGCAGCATAGGGAGATATGTTGTCACGATTATAAATAAACACGGTTTTAAGACCGAAATCTATGCAATGCGGGTCGCACTTGGGTTTACTTACACCGTCATAGCATTCGAGGGAATGTTCAAGAGCTGTTTCGACATCATAATTCACATAGAAATCTGCAAGTTTATTGAAGCCTAAATCGAGATTATTTATCAAATAGAGCTTCCTCCCCTGCAACTGAAGATTTCTAAGCACGCTTCTAAGCGAGAGATTAATCTCTCCAACAACATAGAAAGCTTCTGCTTTTTGCAAATCACTGTACTTCTTCAAGAATCCGGCAGGTATCCGGTCGGCTATCCCTTCTTTCAAAGAGAGTGTGCCAATATCTGCCCCAATTCTCTTGCTTACTGTCTTCATCACAGCAATCTCTTCAGTGGTTGCATCGGGAGAGATATAGATCTTCTTATGCTTACCGTCAGTACATTGCTCTTTTAGAACCTGACTTACAAAGGGTTTTATTGTGAGTTTTCCCTGATAAACAGGTGCATTGATTCTATCTTCTGAACTGTATGCCTGCCAACCGAAACGACCGTTGTAGCAGATATTACGGAGGTTATCTCCCTGCTCTTCAGGCGTTTCTATCAGCGTTACATCACCGTTCACGGTTTTTACACTGATTTTACAGCCATTACCGCAAGTACCGCAATTCTGGATGATTTCATCTCCGAGAAGCGGATTCATCTTGTAGTTGACATTCTTCGGTAGTAAGGCACCAACAGGGCAAACTTCGATACATTTTCCGCAGGCTTCACAACCGGTTTCTGCCAGGCTTCCACCAAACTCAGGAGCTACATAGCTCGGGAATCCGCGATAGATAAAGCCAAGCACTCCGGCACCCTGAATCTCGGCACAAATACGCACGCATCTTCCGCATTTGACACATTTATTGGCATCATGCTGGATGAAGGGATGCGAAATATCGAGTGGATGTTTGTTTCTGCTTCCGGCATAGGTATCCGCATCCACACCATACTCGGTGGCATAGCGTCTCAAATCGCAGCTTTGATTGACCTGACAGCCACATTCAAGGCAACGCTCTGCTTCCGCTTTACCCGATTCAGGATCATAATTATATTCCACTTCCTCATAGGTATGCTTACGCTCCTCTGCAGGAAGTTCAGGCATCTTAACCTTTTCTTTCTTCTCAAATTGCTTGAAATATTCCGGTTCAATATCCTTGAGTTTCTTCTCTTTCTTGGAATCGAACTGCACAACAGGACCCATCATTCTTCCATTAAGGAAGTTATCAATGGAACGAGCTGCTATTTTGCCGTCTGCAATTGCTTCCACAGCTGTGGCGGGACCCCGTTGGAAATCACCACCTGCAAAGATGTTTTCAACGCCCCAGTACATGGTAGCTTCATCCACAACAGCGGTTGACCATTTGGAAATGGAAAGAGGTTTTCCGTTGATGTAGTTCTCCTCTTCTCCGAGGAAGGTAATCTCAGGAGCCTGAGACACGGCAGCGATGATTGAATCAAACTGCTCTTCAAAGTACTCTCCTGAGGCTTCGGGTCTGCGTCTTCCACTGGAATCCGGTTCACCCAGAACCATCTTCTCAAGTTTAACAGTCTTCAATCTGCCGTTTTCATCACCGATGAGTTTAGCGGGATTAGTCAGGAACAGGAATTTTACTCCCTCTTCCTCTGCTGCTTCCACTTCATACGGCTCAGCCGGCATCTCTTTGCGGGTTCGACGATAGATCAGAGTGGTGTCGCAACCCATACGGACAGCAGTTCTGGCACAGTCAATAGCCGTGTTTCCGCCACCGACAATAGCACATCTCTTTCCGAGGTCTATTTTCTCACCTTTAATATTAGCTTTCAGATAATCTACGCCCAGAAGAACACCCTTCAGGTCATCACCTTCTGTACGCATCGGGACAGCGTTCAAAGCACCCAGAGCCATATAAACGGCATCATACTCTTTAGCTAATTCAGGCAGTTTTATGTCTCTACCCACAAAAGTATTATACTGAATCTCCATACCATTGGCACACATCAGTTCTATCTCTTTATCCAGAATAACCTTAGGCAGGCGATACTCAGGAATACCGTATCTCAGCCAGCCTCCGGCTTCATCTTCTGCTTCAAAGACTTTTACATCATATCCCCAGTTGGAAAGATAGTATCCGGCACTGAGTCCGGATGGACCGCTACCGATTATAGCTACTTTCTTGCCCTTGGAGGGCATCTTAGCCGGAATATATGGTTCATCTAAATCTAAGTCGGCTGTATGCCTCTTCAACTGTCTGATGGCAATAGACTCATCCACGACAGCACGACGGCATTCCTTCTCACAGAAAGCAGGACATACTCTACCGATTGAGAGAGGCATCGGCAGGCTATCTTTGATAACCTTAACCGCTTCGTGATACTGTCCGTTGGCAATGAGTGAAACATAGGATTGCACATCAACTCCCGCCGGACATGCCACCTTACAGGGTGCATCGCAGTCGGCATAATGGTCGGAAAGAAGTAATTCAAGAGCAGTTTTACGGGCATCGTGAACCTCTTCCGTATCCGTTTCAATCTCCATTCCGGGATGAATATTCGTACCGCAGGCGGTTACAAAACCGGGTCTGCCGGTTATCTTGACGGCACAAACCCAACAGGAACCGAAGGGTTTCAATTCCTCATCGTGGCAAAGTGTCGGGATTTCAATCCCGTGGTCTTTACAAACTTGTAATATAGTAGTGGCTTTTTCTACTTCTATTGATTTTCCATTCAGCTTTATATTTATCATAATGCTTCCCCTTTAAACCTTTGAAATTGCCTGGAATCTGCAGGCATCGTAGCAGGCTCCGCACTTGATACATAATTCCTGATTCACAAAATGCGGTTTCTTAACTTCTCCGCTAATCGCATTTGTCGGACACTTTCTTGCACATGCAGTACAACCCACGCATTTATCAGTGATTACTTCATACTTCAACAGGGCAGTACAAACTCCTGCGGGACATCTCTTTTCCTTGATATGAGCCTCATACTCATGACGGAAATATCTAAGAGTAGTCAGCACGGGATTCGGGGCACTCTTGCCGAGTCCGCAAAGCGATGTGTTGATAATCTTTGTGGAAAGTTCCAGTAGTTTATCAATATCCTCCATGACACCTTTACCCTCTGTAATCCGGTTCAGAATCTCAAGCATTCGCTTGGTTCCGATACGACAGAAGGTACATTTACCACAGGATTCGTTCTGGGTAAAGTTCAGGAAGAATCTGGCAATATCAACCATACAGGTACTTGTATCCATCACAACCATACCACCCGAACCCATGATAGCACCGGTCTTGACTATCGATTCATAGGTAATAACGGTATCGATTAACTCTGCAGGAATACATCCGCCTGAAGGTCCGCCAAGTTGCACAGCCTTGAAGGGTTTGTCATCCTTCATGCCACCACCGACTTTATAGACCACATCCTTAATTGTAAGACCCATCGGGACTTCGATAAGACCGCTATTTTTAATCTTTCCGGCAAGAGCAAAGACTTTGGTTCCCT
Source organism: Candidatus Cloacimonadota bacterium (assembly GCA_016938155.1). GTDB lineage: Bacteria > Cloacimonadota > Cloacimonadia > Cloacimonadales > JAFGVF01 > Zophobacter. The sequence continues at coordinate 660 of JAFGVF010000007.1, read as the reverse complement.
TACTCTCTTCCGTTCCGAATTTAGCGTATTCTTCAGCTCCGTGGAGTATTATCCAGGGGATATTGGCGTATGTTTCCACATTGTTGTTATTGGTCGGCTTCTTCCATAACCCTGATTGAGCCGGGAAGGGTGGACGAAGTCTCGGCATCCCGCGTTCGCCTTCAATAGAGGCGATAAGTGCTGTCTCTTCTCCGCAGACAAAAGCACCGGCACCCTCTTTTACATGAAGTTCCAGACTGAAGTCCGTACCCAGAATGTTTTTCCCGAGCAGGTTTCTTGTCTCAGCGTCTTTAATTGCTATGTTCAGATGCTTCACAGCGAGGGGATATTCTGCACGACAATAGATATAGCCTTCATCCGCACCTATGGCATAAGCACAAATCGCCATACCTTCCAATATGCTATGCGGATCACCTTCCAGAACACTTCTGTCCATGAAAGCACCCGGGTCACCCTCGTCCGCATTACAGATAACATATTTCTTATCATTCTTGGCATCATAGGCAAACTGCCATTTGAGCCCTGTACTGAATCCGGCACCGCCTCTACCGCGTAATCCTGATTTCTTAATCTCATTGATTACTTCGACCTGAGTCATACCTTTCAATACTTTTTCTATGGATTTATAACCGTCATTGGCTATGTAATCATCAATGTTTT